>JAKLPW010000286.1 GCA_022013675.1 Anaerolineae bacterium
CTTCCTGGCCATAGGCCCTCTCATCTTTCTGGAAGGCCTGCTCCTCCAGAACATAGCTCAGGTCACAACGCGGAGTGCCTGGTCCCAGCCTATGGCTTTTGCCTGGCTAATGCTCTCCAACGTCATCGCCGTGGCCGTGGCAACTCTGATTATCTCTCGACCTCAATGGCGACGGTGGCCGGTGGCGCTCCTCGCCGGGCTGGCGCTGTTGCCGGCCACCTGGTCGCCGTCTCTCAGCGGCGGGGCCATGTCCCTGGGAGTCCTCTCCGGCCAGGCGGGCGCGGCGGCTCTCCTGACTCTCATTCTCCTTGCTCAGGGTTCCCGCGCCGACAGGCCCGGCCTCTGGCGCACCACCATAGCCCACGGGCTGGGCATGTTCCTATTCGCTATCCTGACTTTCGCCTACTACGCCGGATATGACCTGAGCCTGCCCTTCGACGGGGCCATCCTCCTGCCCATCGCAACCGTCGTCGTGACCCTGTGCTCCCTGGGGGCCTCCCTCAGACCACAACAGAAATCTTCCGCAGCCCTGAACTGGGCGCCGGTCTGGCTAGCGCTTTTACTCCTGCTACTGCCCCTCTTCTCCTGGGCCACCTGGAGCACGCCTGGGGCCGTCAGGGAGCCGACACATGCCAGTGCAACTGCCAGTGACTGGCCCATACGCATTATGACCTACAACCTGCACCAGGGTTTCGACACCGATGGCCGTCTGGGCATGGAAGCCCTGGCGCGCGTGATCGACGGCACCGGTGCCGATGTGATCGCCATGCAGGAGATATCGCGCGGCTGGTTCATCAACAGCTCGCTGGACATGCTGCCCTGGCTCTCCCAACGGCTGGGAATGCGCTATCTCTTCGGACCCGCCGCAGACTCGATCTGGGGCAATGCCATCCTCAGCCGCTATCCGATCCTGGAGCACGGACTCGGGACGGTACCCAAAGGCGATGGGGTCATGAAGCGCGGCTACCTCTGGGCCCGCCTCGACATGGGCAACGGGGAAGACCTGCTGGTAATCGCGACTCACCTCCACCACATCGAGACCGAGCACGAGGTTCGCATTCCGCAGGTACAGACTATCCTGGCCTTCTGGGGCGGGCGGGAGCGCACCATCATCCTGGGCGACATGAATTCCTGGCCTGACTCTCCGGAGATGGATCTCTTCCGTGATGCTGGCTTGCAGGATGCCTTCGCGCTGGTGGGCAGAGGTGACGGCTATACTTTCGCCTCCAACGATCTCTACGAGCGCATCGACTATCTCTGGGTAACGCCCGACCTGCAAGTGAGCGAGCTGGTCATCCCGGAGAGCACCGCCTCGGATCACCTGGGGGTGGCACTAACTGTGGGGCGGTAAGGATTGCCCCCCCTCAATCCCCCCCGTAAACAGACGGGGGGGAGGCTTGGATTCCAGGTTCATTAGGCCGCCGGACCCGTCACTGCGGCGAGTTCGGCGCCCTTGGCCTCCAACTCGGCATATAGTGCGTGGAGCCGGGATCTTTGCTCGGAGACGCAAGGGGGGATGGATGCAAGGTTCTCGTCCTTGTAGGGCACGCGCTGGGCGATCTCCAGCAAGAAGTCCATGCCTGCCTCGAGATTGCGCCGGTAGGTCTCGAGGTAGCGCAGCTCCTGGGGATCATAGGTGCAGCGCCTCACCAGCTTCTCGCAGAAATCGACGTAGAGCACCAACTCCTGGGCGAACATGTGCGGTCGTTGGGCCGGGACCAGTGAAGGGCCCCTCCCGTATATGTGGTCCACCATCTCCCGCAGGGTGTAGGTTCTATCAAACCAGACGAGGTTGGGCCCGGGGCAGATGGCCTGAGGCGCGTCGGGCTCCTCGGCGATGCCCAGAGCGATGAGAGCGGAGTTGCCCAGATGGTCACAGATGCAGCTCTTGTCCATCACCGCGGCGCGCAGGGATTCCTTCTCGGCCTCTGGAAGGTCCATGGCCTCTATCTCCGCTAACTTGAGAACCTGGTAGCGTCTGGACGAGAGGCAGATGCCCTTCTCTGTGAATTCGGTGTTGATCCTACCATAGCCCTTGGGGCAGGGCGACCCGGGCGTGCCGGTCGCTATCCTCTCGCGCTTCCAGCGCTCCGAGCCGCAATTGCGCAGATTGCTGTACGGGATGTTCAAAGGGGAGGAGTCGCTGACGTACACATCGTCGGCTTGGGCGCGGGCGAGCAACCGGCGGGTGGTGTCGTCGACGCAGGTGGCCTCTGCCACAAGCAGGAAGGGCGTCGCCCAGCCGGTGAGGTCCATGCCGAAATCCTCACGCAGCCTCTGCGCCTCGCCATGGGTGCCGATACCTCCCTGTACCGTGATCAGAGGCTGACTCTCCAGCGCTGCTTCGGGATAGTCCCAACCCTGCTCTGCGTAGTAGGCCAATATTTTTGGTCGAGTCGCGTCGGCCAGTTTGCGCCGGTTCTCCGCGAACTCTTGCAGCAAGCTGGGCAGTAAGTCGCCTGCGCTCGGGAAGGCGTGGCCGCCACAATTCAACCCCGACTCGATGCGGAACTCGGCTACCTCTAATCCCTTGCGTGCCAGGTATTGGCCCTGGATGCGCGCGGAGCGAAAGTCACTCACCTTGATGACGATTCTCTTCTTGATCTCGCCCGTCTCGTGGCGATAGAAGTCTGGAAAGCTGGTCATGTAACCGAACATGGGCTGGTTGATGCCCGCCGAGAGAACGAGGGCGGAGGAGAGGTGGCTCTGGGCATAGCCCCGCAGAGCAGCCATGGCGTCGCGGTATTCATCGCCCAGGCGCACGCCCTGACTATCGTAGTTTATGCGGTCCACCTTCACCATGATGTTCACGTCGATGGAGCCAGGACTCATGCGGAGGGTCAGGTCCCGTGCCAGGGCATCCCGCTCCGGACCGGCCGCCATCTGTAGCAGTCTTCGGTAGTCGTGCTTCAGCGCGCATTCGTCGGGAAGCAGATCGAAGTAGAGGCTCTTGTCATTGTCGGCGAAGAAGGGCAGCGCCTTGATCGCCTCGAATCTGAGGCGCACGATCTCTTGCACGGTGTTGAGATAGGCGGTGATCCGCCTGGCACGCCCATCTGGTGCATGCCTGGGGATGGGCGTGAAGGGCAGATGGTAGAGCTCGCTGTAATGTGCACGAATCTGCTCCAGTAACAGGTCATCCACCAGCGAGATGACAGAGGTTATGCCCAGGGGCGCGACCCGGATCGGCGTGTCGGCCGAGGTTCCGGTGCCCATGACCGGGATCATGAATGTGTGATAGTTTCTTTCCATCGCTTTTCCTTTCAGAGAACGCCGGACAGCCCAACAGGCAGCCTGGTGGGTCGTCGCCATCTGAGGGGGTCAGGCCACCGAGAGTGTGGTATACATATTTGTAAACACCTCAATCGCAGTCTGGTTACTAGCAGCTCGGTGAAGCAGAGGAGCCCCCCCTCAATCCCCCCCGTAGACAAAACAGGGGGGAAGCTCTGAGTTCGACGAAGCATCCTGGAGGGATGGAGGACGTGGCGCCGGGTCGAGACCTCCGAGGTTTCGGCAGCAGGTGAGCCGAGTGGGGGTGAGTTGGCTGGCCGTGCGAGGCAGGTCTTGTAAATCAGCGCGAAAACCTCGGAGGTCTACGCGCAGCATCCGTCCTATCCCCTGTGATCTGTTCCCTGGGGGAGGGTTAGGGTGGGGGCCTCCCTCCTCGTGCCTCATGATTTCCACTTGACAGCCACCCCATCACGGTGTTACAATGGAGCCATGAACTTCGGTACCGGCCATCGGAGGAGCTCACGGCCGCGGCCAGCGGGGAAGTCCATGGTCGCGGCCAGCGGAGGCGAGCATGGACGTGCCCACCAAACAGGTCTTCACTGCCTCAATCCCACGACCGCCCTTCGACTGGTTCGCGCCTCGCTGCTTCGGGCGACTCCGGATCGCCGCGCGCGGAGTCTCGCCCCGTGCCACCCTCGGCGCACCCCTGATCCGCTCTGACGCCGCCAACCTCATTGCCTGGCCTTCGTCGAGATGGTGGACTCCCCATGGTCAGCAGCATGAGACTCGGAATAAAGAACGCGCTACTCTGATAACGAGGGGCAACACGATAGATCCATGCCATTCGTCCATTCGTGACCGCATTCGTGCCATTCGTGACCCACCATTCGTGACCGCAGTCGTACCATTCGTGACCGCAGTCGTGCCATTCGTGACCCACCATTCGTGCCATGCATGATTCCCATTCGTGTTATTCGTCATCAGTGATCAAAAGGAGGAAGACATGAACCGCCATCCGTCTCGTTGGGTAATCCTTATCGCCGTCTTCGCAGCTTCCATCACGCTCCTCACCTGGGCCACCATGGCCCCTCAGGCCGCCAGCTCCGAGTTGGCGCTGGTAACCGAGATTGCCTTCATCGCACAAAAGGATAGTTGGGTGGATGAGCAAGCGCAATCCACGAACCACGGTGACGACACGGAGCTACACGTGGGGCGCGTCTCTGTGCGCTTGTCTCAATACAACCGCGCCTCGCTCGTCTATTTCGATCTCTCCGAGCTGGGACCCGGTACCACGGTGATCTCGGCCACGCTCGAGATGTATCAGATCCCCGCCGACGGAGCGAGGACGTACGACATAGCCACCTACGCCATCCTGGAACCTTGGTCTGAGTCCAAGGTGTCGTGGGACAACATGCCTTCGGTCAGCAGCGCGGGCGGGCCAGTTTCCGCGCTCGGCCTCAGCGCCGGCTGGAAGACGTGGGACGTCGGGGCATTGGTCCAGAACTGGGTGGACGGCAAGAACCCAAACTACGGCCTTGTGCTGCACGGAGACGGCGACACACTGGGGCTACGGGTTTTCACCTCCCGAGAGACGGGAGGCGAGGCCCCGCGGCTGATCGTGCAGTACGAGAGGCGCGAACCCACCTCCACGCCCACCAGGACTCCGGTTGGAGAGGGTAACATCGCCTACATCTACGATTCTGACCGCGTTGCAGCGATCAACTTCCAGAGTTTCCTGGAATCCAACGGCTGGAGCACCACGCTATTCCCTCTCAGCCAGTTGCCCGGAACGGACCTCTCCTCGTTCTACGCCATCATCCTGGGCCACGACACTGGATCCGGGGCCGCCTGGGGTAACGCGCAGGCAATCGAGGCTATCACCTATGCCGAGCGACCCGTGATCGGTATCGAGCAGGGCGGCTATAGCTTCTTCGGCCAATTGGGCCTCAACATCGGGTACCCCAATGGCGCCACCGGTGGTGTAATGGACACCATCTACGCCATTGACCCTGCCCACACGGCCTGGAACAGCCCGTTTTCCGTCGCATTGGATGGTACAGACCGGGCAGTTATCTATGGCACAGGCCAGAGCATTGCCTTCATTCACGACACCAAGGTCGACGCCACCAATGATCTCATCGGAGACGAGGGAGCAGACCGCGTCTTTAACTTCTTGCTGGGCGAGAGGAGCTGCTACATGCTGTGGAGCTACGCGGGAGATCCCACGTTGATGACCACAGACGGCCAGAACCTCTTCGCCAACATCGTCGCGTTCCTGGAGACCTGGGCCGATTGCCCGGATGCCGGGCCAACCTCCACACCTACTAGCACACTCACGCCCACCAACACCTTCACGCCGTCGCCTACCAACACCGCCACCAGAACCCCAACGCCTACCAGAACCCCGACGCGCACGGCCACGCCCACCAGAACCCCTACACCGAGCACCGACCTGGTGGCGGACAAGCTCGAGGTAACCCAGGGCGTGCAAGACCTGAACAACAGCGTCCGCCTGGTAACCAACAAGCGCACCTACGTTCGCTTTCACGTTCACTCCACCACCGGTCTGCACCCCACCGGGGCCCTTCTCGTCGCTCAACGGGGCAGCAACGTCACCGTTCTCTTCCCGATCAATGCCGGGAGCGTCACCGTGCGGCCATCGCCTGATCGCGGCGTGCTCAACCATTCCTTCCTCTTCGAGCTGCCCAGTGGATACAAGACAGGGACCGTGACCCTCACAGCATACATGAACCCCCTCTTGTTCTGGCCGGCTACCAGGGATCCGGTGGAGTGGTCGTACGCCAACAACTCGGCCACCGCCACGGTGAGCTTCGAGCCCGTGAGCGCACTCAACCTGGTCATCTACCGTGTGGGATACCGATTGGGCGGTACCACCTACTATCCGTCCACGTCCGATCGCAATCAACTGATCGACTGGCTGAAGCGTGCCTATCCGGTCAGTAACATAAACGTGTGGAAGCGAAACCACTACTACGGTAACGCCTCCGTGAACTCCGAGGGAGGCCTGATCCACCCGAGCTGTGGGGACGTGAATTCCATCTTGAGCACGAAGAGACTGTTTGACAAGCTCTTCGGTTGGCTGTTCAGCTCCGGACCGCCA
>JAKLPW010000026.1 GCA_022013675.1 Anaerolineae bacterium
CCTCGTACCATAGCGAGGGCAAGGCAAGTTCAAGGTGCATGTCGTTGCAGAGAAACGGCTTGCCGGTGACCGTTCGCCGGCCCGAGACCGTCCAGCCGTTGCTGCCCTGGCCCCGATTGAGGAAGGGGCCTCGTTCCGCGTGGAGCAAGCCGATAGCATCGAGGCGCTGGAACTCAATGCCCGCCGGCAGCGTGGTGGGGTTACCCTTGGGATAATGAATCTCCAGCTCCGCAGCGTGCTCCGCACCAACAGCTTCGATGAGCCAGGAACGGATGATCTCGCCGTACCAGGCATGAGAAAGCTTCCAGATCATCACCCGTGCGAAGGCCATGCTTTCTTCAGGCTTCCAGGGTTCAGGGGTGTAGCCCAATAACGAGAATTCAATGGGCATTCGCGAAGAGGAATCCTGGAGAAAGGCGTTCACGCCCTCGGCGTAGGCGGTAATGACGCCCCGAAGCTCGTCGTCCGCATTGGCCCAGTCGACTTGCCCCAACCGGTGGAATCCAAAAGTGCGCGCCGTTCGATCGGTATCCAGCGCAACTTCCCCAAAGAGCTCACTCAACCGACCTGTAGCAGTGCGGCGGTTGAGTTCCATCTGCCAAAGGCGGTCTTGCGCGTGGACGAATCCCTGCGCAAAGAAGATATCGTGACTATTGGCCGCATAGATGTGGGGCACGCCCCACTTGTCGCGAATGACCTCGACCGAAGCCGAAAGCCCAGACGCTCTTAGCACCCCTTCGATCTGAGGCAAACGCTTACGTCCCAGCCAAGTGAATCCAGCACGCAGAACGGATCCGATCATATCGTTGAGAATCGCCATCAGAGGACCTCCTTTTGGGTCTACGCCTCAGGTCTACGCCCAGTCTACCGCCTGGCTCCAAAGTAGCATCTGCCCAAGCCCGCAACCTCGTTCCCTTCCAGTGGTTTGGGACGGGCTACGCCTTGGGACTGTTGAACATAGGTTAACGTTGTTGGGTGAGTATCTCCTGACCGAACCCCGCTAGCCGCTCGGTCGGGAGACCCTCGCTGAACGCTGAACCAGTGCCAATAGCACCGTGCAGCTCAAAACCTCCACCACCTATCCGCTCGCCCACTTGTCCGCTCGCCAGGGATTGCCAAATCCCGGCCCTTCGGCGCGATCAGGGCAGGCTCTCTGCCCTTGTGATGGGGATTTGACAATCCCCCCAGAGCCGCATAGCTGCAAGGGGCTTGCTCACTCTCAGTTCTCCTTTCGCGGCTCTTCGCCAAAGTGCACGATGATTGGGACCTCGACCTCAGCCTCATGGGTACTATACCATGATCATCTTGCGGTGGCAACCCCGGAACCACACCGCCCCTCCCCACGTCTAATAATCAACGGGGTAATCGCCCGGCCACGTCTTGCGTGTCTTGACGGAATCCGCTATAGTAGCCAGACAAAGAGCGAAATGGTGATTCTAATGGGAGAGGTGATGTACCCACGTCGTTCACTTGTGAGTCTTCTGTCCCCCCTGCTCGCTCTGGTCCTCGTGGCAGACATGTTGCTGTGCTCCGGCTGTGAGCCAAGGGAACGGACGCTGCGATCCATCCACAGCCCCTACGAGACCCTGGATACCTTGGCAGTAGGCTCCGAGGAGAGCGCGCCGCAGCGGCCTGCCGGCAGCAGTACCTGGCTGGTGGAGGGGAGGAAGCCACCCCAGGGAAGCCATCTCCATGACCAGGGAACAACTGATCTAAACGGCGACGGTCTCCCCGAGCGGTTGGAACTCCAGGGGCATGAGCTGCGTCTATATAGCAAGTCGCACGAGGTTTGGCGGAGCGATCCCGCCTGGGATGTCACCCAGGCCACCCTTGCCGATGCGGACAACGACGGCCGGATCGAGATCGTCTTTGCCCTTTGGAAACCCTTCGTTCCCTGGCCCATTGACCGTTTCTACAACACATCGAGTCCCATCGCAGAGAACCAGGACGCGGCCGGCCTGAGTAGTCATCTGTTCCTGTACCACTGGGATGGGGAACGATGTCGGCCCGCGTGGTGCAGTTCGGCTCTGGCCGACCCCATCCGCGAATTCGCCATCAGGGACGAGGATGGGAATGGAAAAAACGAACTGATCGTCCTGGAAGGAAGCTACGCAGACCCTCACCATGCTCCAGCACGCTATGTCACGCTCTGGCGCTGGAATGGGTGGGGTTTCTCCCTGATCGAGCGTAGCCCACAAGAAATGCACGTAGCCCTCAATCAGCAAGACGGAGGCAAAGCGGAGGAGGAAAGATGATGGACAGAAGGCTCTCCATTTGGACACTGGTAACGACGCTTGTGATCATCAGCATCGCGACAGCAGCCTGTGGAGGACCGCAGCCAATTGCCACGGAGGTATCAACGCCTCTCCCCACTCTGACAACTGTCGCTCCCGCTACTACCCCCCTGGCGACACAGCAGCCGCCAACAACCGCACCCTTGGCGACGCCCATAGCACGGCCTGAAACAAAGCTGGCTGGCCTCTTTGCACCCTACCCAATGAAGGCCGTACGCATTCCATCCGTATATCGAGGCTACAATCTCCCTGTGAATCCGGATCAGGTGACCAACCTATCCCAATTCAGCTTCAGTGCAGCCCAGAAGGAGCTATTGCTCCAGAACAGCTTCTTTGTCGCGCCCGCAGAACATCGGGAGTTCTTCGCACTCTACGAGCAAGCCCGCTACGACGAGATCCCGATCTTCGTCACCACTGACTCTGTATTTCACGTCTACCACCTGCTCTTCGACAAGACGCTGCGCACCTGCGAACAGAAGTACTTCATCCCCGATCTCCTCAACCTGACCAGGGCTCTGCGAATCACGGCCGAGGAGCAATACCGGACGGCAGTGGGTACTCCTGTGGAAGATACTGCCGAGCGAGTGCTGGCTTACTTCTCCGTGGCTCAGGCTTTGCTGGAGCCGGAATCCGCCATCCCGAGTCAGGTGGCCGACGTGGTGGAGGCAGAATTGTCCCTCATCGAAGCGCACTGGGGGTTCGAGCCTTCTCCTCTGCTCGGCGAGGACTATCTGGAGGATTACAGCCAGTACGTCCCCCGTGGTCACTACACCCGCAGCGAAGAGTTGAAGCGCTACTTCAAGGCCATGATGTGGTACGGACGCATAAATCTGCGCCTAAAGTACACCGAAGAGACCCGTATGGCCCTGCTTATCGTCCAGACCATAAATAATACGCAGATAGACGGCGAACCGGCCCTGACCATCTGGGAAAGGCTCTACGAGCCGACCGCGTTCTTCGTAGGCAAGACAGACGACCTGAACACCATGGACTACAGCGTGATAATAGAGGAAATCTACGGCTCCCTGGACAGCGATCCGACGATCTTCGCTGACGAGGGCAAACTACACGCTTTCATCGAGGCAGCTCGACAACTGCCCCCGCCCCAGATCAACTCCATGTGGGTCTGGATCTGGGAGGATCGCGAGGAATCAACTCAGGGTTTCCGCTTCATGGGCCAGCGGTTCGTCATAGATGCCTATATCTTCCAGC
>JAKLPW010000287.1 GCA_022013675.1 Anaerolineae bacterium
AAGAAGCAGTGTAAATTAGTGTAAATTCGTGAAATTCGTGGCTGGTTTTTCTTCTACTCAGTCGAGAAAGAGTGGTCCTTCCCCTGAGAGCGAACAAGAGTCAATAATTAGTGTAAATTCGTGAAATTCGTGGCTGGTTTTTCTTCTACTCAGTCGAGAAAGAGTGCACCTTTCCCCGCTTGATCACCGTCTCTACGGCGTTGTTGCCAAGGCGGTAGATCACATCCTCGAAAGTCGGCAAGTCCCAGAGCTGCAAATCCGCCAGCTTGCCGGGCTCCAGTGAACCTTGGCTGGCTTCCAACCCCAAAGCGCGCGAAGCGCCGACCGTGGATGCATAGAGGGCCTCGGCTGGAGTAAAGTGGTAGAGGCGGCAGGCTAGTTGCATGACCAGTTGCATCGACTCGGCCCAGCAGCCAGGGCAGAGGTCCGTAGCCAGTGCCAGGGTCATCCCTTCGTCCATCATGGCGCGGGCGTCGAAAGGGCGGGGGTGCCCGACGGCGAAGTCTAAAGCGGGCATCACCACGCCGATGGTACCTGCCTCCGCTAACTTGCGCATCGCCGCGCGGGTGGTGTAGTTCAGATGGTCGGCGGACACGACCCCCAGCTCGGCGGCCATCGCTGCCCCGCCGATGTCTGAATAGGCATCGACGTGGATCTTGGGTTTGAGCCCAGCGTGGAGCCCGGCCTCCAGGATGCGCCGCGACTGCTCGACGGTGTAGTAGCCTTCGTCGCAGTAGACGTCGCAGAACTCGGCCAGCCCCTCTTCGGCCACCCGTGGGATCATCTCATTGATCACGATGTCCACGTACCGCTGGCGCTCCACGTCGCGCGGGAAGTCGTGCGCGCCCAGGAAGGTGCTGACCACGTCCGGCGGAGTGAAGCGCAAACGCTGGTTGACTCTGAGCTGTTTGATCTCTTCCTCCAGGCTTAGGCCATATCCGCTCTTGCTCTCCACGGTGGTCGTGCCAGAGCGGAACATCCGCCGCAGGCGCTGCGCAGCGCTGGCCGTCAGCTTCTCGGCAGACTCCGCCCGCGTCATCTCCATGGTGGCGATGATGCCGGTGGGGATCCCCAGAGCCTTCACTTCGGCGACGTCCATGGTCATACGAGCGGCGTACTCCTGGGCCCGCGAGCCCCCGAAGACCAGGTGGGTATGGCAGTCCACGAAGCCCGGGGCGACGATTTTGCCGGAGGCGTCGATCACCTGAGCCGAGGTCGTGTCTACCTGCGCAGCTACCTCGGCGGGAGAACCGACGGCGACGATGCGCTCGCCGGAAATCGCCACCGATGCGCCTTCCCTTCTGCCGGTGAGATCACCCGCCGAAGGGACACAGGTCAACACTACCGCTGCCCGGGCGATGACCAGGTCAGCGCAAGGCTTGTTGGGTGTGCCTTCAGCCACGTCTGTGGAAGAAGACTTCGGAAGTCTACCGCGGGCAGGAAGCGCATCGGATTCTACGCGGTTTTGCAGCATATTATGGTCCTCGCTATCCCTCTGAAGACTTCCGAAGTCTGGTTGTATGCCTTACGTTAGTCACGCGTGTGTCTGCCACGGCGACCGGGGCCGGATCCCTCAGGGCCGAAGGTCGCACTAGGGCTCCACCACAGGGGGACTTTGATGACTTCATCGGTGAGCGGCCCCTTGCCTTCGGCCACCTGGCGGGCCAACTCGTAGCCTGCTTGCGCATGTCGCACCACCCCGATACCGGAGTCGGTGGTCATGCAGGCTTCCAATCTCAAATCGGCCTCCTCGCTGCCATCGGCGATCATCGTCACACCGGTGTGGACTGCTTCGCCCATCGAGTAGTTGGCCTGGATGGCGACCAGGTCGGCCATGGCCGCCGTGTTGAGCAGGGCGTTGAGATACGGCCAGTCCGAGATCAAGTCGCCGCCGTCCTTCATGTTCTCGGACTCGAAGGTCGGATTGACGATGGAGCCCGAGTCGAGGTTGTCACGCGAGAAGCCCACCGGCCCGGCTAATTCGCCGCTGCGGATCATCTCGTTCACCCGCAGGGCCAAGGTCTTGCGCTCGCCGAAACCTAGATAGCAGACTCGGGCAGGCAAGGCTTCGATGGGCAGGTGCTCGCGGGCTAGTTTGATCCACTTGACCGTCGTCTTATCCTCGGGGAACAGCTCCAGGACGAGGTCGTCGATCTTGGCCAGGTCGCTGGCCTCGCCAGAGAGGCAGGTCCAGCGGAATGGCCCCCGCCCGACGTAGAAGAGTGGCCGGATGTAGGCCGCTACGAACCCGGGAACCGTCATGGCTTCGTCTTCGGGCATCCCGGCATCGCGACACTCCTTGCGGATGCTGGTGCCGTACTCGAAGACGCGGACACCCTTTCTGAAGAACCCGTTCATCGCCGCAAGTTGTCTCTTCATGGACTCGCGCGCTTTCTCCAGATAGAGCGCGCGGTCGCTCTCGCGTAGTTCGGCGGCCTCCTCGGGCGTATACCCGGCGGGGAGGTAGGAGATTGGGTCGTGGCAGGGGCACATCTCGCTCATGGTGTCTGGCATCCATCCCATCTCGAGCGCCTCCGGGAAGAGATCCGCGGCGTTGCCGTGCACGCCGATGCCGAGCGCTTGCTTCTTGGCCTTGGCTTCCTCTGCCATCTCAATGCCTTCCTTGAGCGAGCCAGCCTTGACGTCCAGGAAGCCTCGGTCGAGCGCACGCTCGATGATCTTAGCATCGGCGTCGACCACGAGGCAAACGCCGCCGTGCATCGCCATCGCCCGGGGTTGGTTACGGCCCATGCCGCCCACGCCCGCGGTGAAGTAGATGCGGCCGACGAGCGAGCCGCCGAAGTGCTGATCGGCGACGGAGCCGAGGGTCTCGAACGTGCCCTGGATCACGCCCTGAGTACCGATGTACTCCCAGGGACCGGCCGTGTACTGCGCAAACATGGTCAGATTTTTGTCCTGCAGGTCGTAGAATACCTCCCAGGTGGCCTTCATGATGTTGGTATTGGCCATCAACAC
>JAKLPW010000288.1 GCA_022013675.1 Anaerolineae bacterium
GTCAGGTTCTTCCAGAAAGCCAAGACGCGTGGCGGCCGCGTCCAGGGTCGCCTTGGAGTGCACACTACATTCACGTGCTCGATGGAGTTGCTGCAGCAGGTGCGGGAAGAAGCAACTCGCCTTGGCTCCGGGCTCATGATGCACATGGCGGACGACCGCTGGCATACTTTCGACACAACGCGGCGCTTCGGCAAGCGTCCCACCCGCTACCTGGAAGACATTGGGTTCCTGGGCCCGGACCTTATTCTGTTCCATTGCAGCTACCTTGATCCCCTTCGGGATCCGGCCATCTTCAAGGCTCACGACGTTAAGATAGCCCACAACGCCGAATCCAACGCCATCTTTGGCTTCTGGCCGGATATGATGCCCTTCATCCAGGCAGACGTCACAGTGGGGCTCGGCACCGACGGACAAACCCATTCCATGTTCGAGATCATGCGCACAGCGCAGATGATCCACCGCATCCGATATGAGAACCTGGAGCTGCTACCTGATGACCAGGTACTCGCTATGGCTACCATTGAGGGCGCTAAGTGCTTGCTGATGGAGAAGCAGATTGGCTCGCTGAACACAGGCAAAAAAGCGGACATCGTTCTCCTCACTGATCGCAGCGCTGTGCCTATCTTCGAAACCAACGTGATGAACTACGTGGTTAGCACCTGCGAGCGCGGCGATGTGGACACCGTGATAATTGATGGGGAAATCGTCCTCCGACACGGCGAATTCGTGAGTGCTGACGAAGAACGCGCTCTGGCGCATTGCCGCGAAGAAGCAGTCAAGCTATGGCGTGCCAATGACTGGCCCACACCCTGACATACGTGCGAGTGATCAACATACGCGGAGAACAGATCAACAGATCGGAGCTTGCAGGCACGAACCAAGCTGGATGGATGGCGCACAGCGTGCATCTACCAACTCAGTCTAGCTGTTTTGGACTGAGAGAGAAGGTGGATGGCGATAGTACGGAGAGGAGGTGATGCTGCCAATAGAATCCAAGGCCGGGTTCCTCCAACCCTGGAATCCTCTTTGTTGGGTAACCATAGGCTGAGGGAATGAGCTTCAAGTATGATCTGGATAGAAGAAAACCTCAAAAGTATCAAACACAAGGAAGGAGTCAAAACAATGAAAGCACTACCGAAGCTTGTCTTGGCAGGACTGGTCGTCGTACTCCTGATGACCGCGTGCACGCCCGAAGTGGTCAAAGAGACCGTAATCGTTGAGAAGGTCATAACCGAGGTCCCAAAAATTCGTATCGCCCTGTGTCCATCAGGACGCATTGACCAGCCCGGGTACATTGGTCTTGCAGGGCAGGGCTACCTCAAGGCATGTGCTGAGTTCGGCCTGGTTCCTAAGTACTGGGAAGGCACGAGCCTGGAGGAGTGGGAACGCAACGTTCGTACTGCTGCCGAGGAGGGCTACGACCTGATCATCGGCGTTGGTTCGACGATGGCTGATGCCATCAAGAACGTTGCACCCGAGTATCCCGATCTGCACTTCGCCCTGGTGGATGACTACGTTGGTGGTAACAACGTGGAGGGCCTGATCGCGCAGGAGCATGAGGGAACCTTCCTCGCCGGTGCGCTGATGGCTACCATGACACAGCATACCGACCTTGAGGGGATCAACGATGCTAAAGTCATCGGATTCATCGGTGGCATGGACATCCCCGTGATCCATCGCTTCCTGGGCGGTATCGTGCAGGGCGCCGAGGCTACTGATCCTGAGGTCACCGTAGAGGTGGCCTATGTTGGCTCGTTCGCCGACTCGGCGAAGGCTAAGGAGTTGGCTCTAGCCATGTTCCAGGATCAGGACGTCGACATCATCTACTCGGTTTCCGGTTCCTTTGGTGATGTAGGCGTTTTTGAGGCAGTCAAGGAGACTGGCCTGTACGGAGTCGGCTCGGACATCAACTGGGACATGGAAGTTCCTGGCCACATCCTAACCTCAGTGCTGAAAAAGACCGACCTGATGGTACGCGACTGCATGAAACGCTTCCTCGAGGGCGACTTTGAGGCTGGCGAGCACTTCTACGGCGCAGTCGGCGGATACATGGACCTGACGGACATGTCCGCCATGGGCGATGGCATCCCCCAGGAATACAAGGACGCGATCAAGGAAGCAACTGGGCTGATCGCATCTGGCGAGATCGTAGTCGAGCGCTGGCAGTAGTTACGAGAGGTTACTTGTTACATTTCAGGTGAGAGAATAGCCCGACCATGGAAGTTCAGGGGGCCTTTTGTAGCAGAGTGCGCATGAGGTGCGGAATGCAAAAGGCCCCCTGTCTCGACCAGAGAAATGAGGTAGCATGGCGGAAGCAGTAGCGATGCAGGGGATCACCAAGCGGTTTCCCGGTGTAATCGCCAACGATAAAGTGGGCATCACCGTTGATCGAGGTGAGATCCGCGCCATCGTTGGTGAGAACGGCGCGGGCAAGACCACGCTGATGAAAATCCTCTACGGGCTGGAAACAGCAGACTCCGGGGTCATTCGGATCAAGGGCCGGGAGGTGACCATTCCCAGCGCACGGGCTGCCATTGCTCTCGGTATCGGAATGGTTCACCAGCACTTCAAACTAGTCCCGTCGTTCACTGTTGCTCAGAACGTGGTGCTGGGTATCGAGCCCCATCGAGGTCCACTGTTCGACCAGGACCTCGCCAAGAAAGACGTAGCTGATCTGTCTGCCCGATATGGCCTGACCGTTGATCCAGACAAGCGCATAATGAATGCCTCGGTCGGTGAACAACAACGTGTTGAAATCCTACGGGCACTATACCGCAAAGCCGATGTTCTGATACTGGACGAGCCCACATCGGTGCTGACTGACTCGGAAGCGGAAGATCTCTTCGCTATCCTGCAACGACTGGCGGATGACGGGCTCACCATCCTGTTCATCAGTCACAAGTTGAGAGAGGTGCTAGCTATCTCGCACAACACAACGGTCATGCGCGCAGGACGAGTAGTGGGCACGGTGACGACATCCGAGACATCGGATCACGAATTATCGGAGATGATCATCGGACGGGAGACTTTTGAGACCTCACTGCGCGATCGCAAGACCGGGAAAATCGGCGCACCCATCCTTGAGCTAGAGGGACTCTCTGTGTGCGATGCTCGAGGTATCATGGCAGCCAAGTCTGTGAAGCTCACGGTCAGGAGCGGTGAGGTGGTGGGCATAGCAGGAGTGGAAGGCAACGGCCAGTTGGAGCTGGCAGAGGCCATCACCGGACTCAGACCTACGGTGGAATGCCGGATCCTGCTTCAAGGACAGGAAATACAGAATCTATCCATTCGTGAGATACGTGAGGCCGGGGTGGCCCATATTCCTTCTGACCGCAACGCCATGGGCGTTGCCTTAGACGCCAAGGTCTGGGAAAACCTCTGTTCTACTCAGTACTACGCACGTCCATTCTCCGGCCTAATGGCGTTGTCCATGGGAGAGATCCTGTCTACTGCGAGCACCGCAATCACTGAATTCGATGTCCGCACACCGACCTTGCATTGCGCGACACGCAACCTTTCCGGTGGGAATATTCAGAAACTGGTCGTGGCGCGTGAGCTAGGTGGGAATCGGGCACTGCTAGTCGTCGCCTCCCAGCCAACCCATGGGATTGATATTGCCGGCACGGAGGCGATCCGCTGCATGTTGCTGGACTATGCCTCCCGAGGAGCAGGCGTGCTGCTCATATCCGCCGATCTGGACGAGATCCTGGCTCTAAGTGACAGAGTGTTGGTGATGTATGAGGGACAGC
This sequence comes from Anaerolineae bacterium, assembly GCA_022013675.1. GTDB lineage: Bacteria > Chloroflexota > Anaerolineae > JAKLPW01 > JAKLPW01 > JAKLPW01. The sequence continues at coordinate 3,750 of JAKLPW010000288.1, forward strand.
TCACAGATGTGGGAGAGATGGACGAATCCACACGTCAGAAAGTTGGCCGAGTAATGACAGGAGCCGAATTGTAGCTACAGGATACGATAGCGAGGCAAGACACTGTGACTGTGAAGCCGGAAATAGAAAGAGTATCACTAACTGAGCGTCTGAAAGAACTACTCTTGGTCCTAGGCGTACAATTGGCGAACTATGCCCTGATCTTTGTACTGGCACTGACCATCGGTGCGCTAGTTATTCTGCTTTCTGGGAAGGATCCACTCGCTGCCTACAAAGCACTTTTCAGTGGTGCTTTTGGCAGCTTCGTGGCTGTTGCCAATACGCTGGATCGTTCCACCATCTTGATCATGGCGGGTCTATCAGCGGTACTGGCATTCAGCACCAGCGTGAAGAACTTAGGGATTGAGGGACAACTCATCATGGGCGCTTTTGCGGGAGCGTGGGTCGGATTTGGCGTCCAGGGGCTTCCCTCATTTCTGCATATCCCCCTGGCGCTCGCTGCCGGCGCTGTCGCCGGTGGACTCTGGAGCTTACCCCCGATCTTGCTGAAGCTTCGCTGGAACGTGGAGGAGCTGGTTACCACCTTGATGTTTAACTACATCGCGGTGTTCTTCACAGCTTATTTGGTAGCCTTTCCATTCAAGTCCGCAGGGACTATCTTGCCAGGTACGGATCGCATTGCCGACACAGCCAAACTACCCCGATTGGTCCGCGGTTCGGTGCTGAACGTTGGGTTCCTGATCGCGCTGGTGTTGATCTTCATCGTCTACTGGTTCCTGTTTCGAACAAAACAGGGCTACGAGTTGCGGCTGGTAGGCATGAACCGTCTTTTCTCCACCTACTCAGGGTTACCCGTACGGCGTAGTGCACTCCTGGGCATGGTCCTCAGCGGCGCTATGGCCGGAGTGGGGGGGGCTAGCATCATTCTGGGTTTCTTCGGACGATTCATTACCGAGTTCTCAAAAGGCTATGGCTGGGATGGCATTGTTATCTCACTGCTAGCCAAGAACAACCCTCTCGGGGTGTTTCCGGCCGCACTCTTCTACGCAGCACTGGCAAACGGCAGCCTGGAGATGCAGTCGGCCACACAGGTACCTTCAGTATTGGTTACCACCTTGAAGGGCGTCATCATGTTCATCGTAACGATGCAGGCACTTCTGACTTACATCAATAAAGGGGTGCGCAGATGGAAATAACTTTCAGCACCCTGGGGCAACTGCTTAACATCGCCCTCTTTGCCAGCAGCTTGCGCATGGCCACTCCTGTCCTGTACGCCACTCTCGGGGGGATATTCTGCTCTGAGTGCGGAGTACTAAACGTGGGACTGGAAGGACTCATGCTCATTGGCTCCTTCTTCGCCATAGTCGGTAGTGTGTTCCTATCCAGCGCCTGGGGCGGGTTGCTCGTCGCAGTGCTAGCCTGTCTACTTCTGAGCCTAGCGTTTGCAGCGGTTCACCTAGACCTGGGAGCAGACGAAATGATAGTGGGGTTAGCCATCAATCTCCTGGGCTATGGACTAACCACCTACCTGCTGCTTCTCATCTTTGACGTGGTGGGATACTACTCCTCGCCGGACATCGTGGGATTTGAGCTGATCCGTATTCCGCTGCTGGACAACATTCCGGTCATCGGCCCCATTGTCAGCGGGCACTTTGCCTTGGTCTACTTAGGTTTCGTAGCCGTTGCAGTAGTCTATGTCCTTCTGTACAAGACACCATGGGGCTTCAGGCTACGCTCAGTTGGTGAAAACCCAGAGGCCGCTGAGGCAGTCGGCATTAACTTGCGGAGGATGCGGTATGCCGGCGTGCTCCTCGGTGGCGTGTTTTGTGGTTTCGCGGGCGCCTTTCTCTCTCTGGCTCACCTCAACCTCTTCTCTGAGAATATGACTGCCGGTCGTGGGTTCCTTGCTCTGGCCGCAGTCAATTTCGGGGATCGTAAGCCACTCAAGTGTCTGGCCGCCGCACTCATCTTCGGGGTTGCCGATGCCCTTGCCATCCGCCTACAGCGATTTGGCCTGCCATCTCAAGTAGTGCTCATGTTGCCCTACGTGGCAACCGTCGTCATCCTGGCACTCTCATCCATCCAGCGCATGCGAGCGCAACGTGCTCGAGAATCTGCAAGAGGATAAACTATGTTCGACATCTTGATAAAGAACTGCGCCGTCGTCACCATGAACGACGACGGCATTATCTTGCCAGAAGCGTCAATCGCCATCGAGGGATCTAACATCGTAGCGATCGACTCCAAGATTACTGGAGAGGCCCGAAAGGTCATTGACGCGCGCGGGTGCGTCGCCCTGCCCGGCTTGATCAACTGCCATACCCACGTCTACCAATCCCTCATCGAAGGCATTGGGTATGACATGCATTTTGATCCCTGGAACTGGCGCTACCTCTTCCCTATCGTCTCGAAGATGCAGCCTGAACATAGCGAGATCAGCGCCCTGGTGGCCGCCCTGGAGATGATCAAGAGCGGCACGACTACCGTGTCCGACCACTGGTACCTGCACACAGACTTTGATAACATCCAGCGTGTGACGCAAGCTTTTCGGCGGGCTGGCATGCGCCACCACGTCGTCTATGGCCTGCTGGATCAGACCTTTGCCGGAGAGCGTATCGAGTCCGAATACATGACCATGATCCAACGTGAGGACTCCTTGATCGAACACGCTACCGCCTTTGTCCATGAGTGGCACGGGACCGACACGACCACGGTGGCCCTGGGCCCTGGCTCCACGGAAGACATCACCCCGAGCCTGATGCTCAAGACGGTGGAAATGGCTGCTGAACTGGGATTGGGGGTGGCGACTCACGTCGCGGGCTGGGAGGAAGTGGTATCCGCCTCCTATAAACAGTTCGGCATGCGCGACCTGGAATATTGCCACTCCGTTGGACTCACCGGTCCGAAGGCCATCATCATTCACGCCGTGTGGCTCTCCGATCGCGAGATCGGTATCCTGGTGGAAACCGATAGCAAGGTTGCCCATTGCCCGGTTGCCAACATGCACCTAGGCTACGGCGTCGCACCCATCACACAGATGCTGGCGCGCGGTGTGACTGTGGGCCTGGGAACTGACGGTGCTGCCAGCTATACCTACGACCTCTTCGAAGTGATGAAGACGGCTGCCATGCTACAGAAGGTAATCCACATCGATGCGGAGGCACTGACCGCCGAAGAGAGTCTGACCATGGCAACCCGTGATGGAGCCAAGGTGCTGGGCCTCCCCGACGTGGGTGTGCTTGCACCAGGCAAACTCGCCGACCTAATCCTGGTGGACTTTGCCCAGCCCCATCTCATGCCGACGGGCCGCTTGGTCCCCAAACTGGTCTATAGCACTCGTGGCTCCGACGTCGTCACTAGCATCATCAACGGACAGGTCGTCATGGAGAACCGGCACGTGCTCACGCTGGATGAAGACGAAGTACTCAGGCGAGCAGTGGAGGCGACTCACGATCTGATAGAGCGAGCAGGCCCCGAGACAGAAGCCTTGCTGACAGCGCCCTGGCCTCGAAGCGGTGCGGCCTGGCGCGGAAGCGTGCAGAGAGAGGGGTAGCGACATCTCGCTTTCATGGTCCGCTGCGCGTTGACTTCGCTGCTTGAACATTCCTGTACGAAATGGTACTTTCCGGAAGTGCAAAGACCTCCCCGGGAGGCAAAGGAGAAATCAGATGGCCGAAACGACCCTGAATGAAACCACCGCGAACCTCTCCGTAGATTTCCTGGGTCTCAAACTGCGAAATCCGCTCGCCATCACGGAAGGGCCCCTGACAAAAGACGCGGAGACCATCCGCTGGGCGCTGGAACACGAGGTCGGCCTTGTCTTCACCAAGGGTATTCGTCCCGAAGCTGCCATCTCGCCCAGCCCATACATCGTCAAAGCAGGCCGGAGCCTGATGAATGCCGATTGGTCGGACATAGGCTTTGAGGCCTGGCTTGATGAAATCCGAAGCCTCGAGAGCGGTACTCCTTTCGTGGTCAGCATCGCCAAGAATTATGTAACGCCCGAAGAAGCGATCGAAATGGCGATCCAACTAGAGGCAGCCGGGGCTCCCATCATTTCTATGTGCGACTACAATGCAGAGCAGCTCATCCAAACAGTGCGCCTGGGACGACCCAAGATAAAAGTGCCTTTGATGGTGAAGCTTCCTCCGTTCCTGCCCAACCTGGAAGAGGTACTCAAGCAGCTCATGGAAGCAGGCGTTGACGCCATTGCCGCCATGGATTCCATCGGCCCAGTGCTAGAGATTGACATCAGGACCGGCTTGCCTATACTAGGTAGCCAGGACGGCACCGGCTATCTCTCCGGAACCGCCATCCGCCCGGTAACGGTCAAGTATATCTATGAGATCTCTCGCTTCGTTGACGTTCCCGTCGTCGGAGTGGGAGGTGTAGGCAGCGCTCGCGACGTGGTTGAGATGGTGATGGCGGGCGCCACCTGTGTGGGCATGGTAGCCGCACCGCTCCTGAAAGGCCTGGGCATATTTGACCGCGTGGCCAAGGATCTGCGACAATTGCTGACCAAGCTCGATGTGAATGACATCAACGCGGTACGCGGGCTGACTCACCGCAAAGTGCAGCAGTCCTCGATGAGGTATGAGCTACGTTCCCGGATTGACTACGATCTCTGCAACTACTGCAAGCTGTGCAGCAAGGTCTGTTTTGTCCGGGCCATAACGGACACTGGCGAGCGCGTAGTGGCGAATCGGGAACGCTGCGTTAGCTGTGGGCTCTGCGCGAGCGTGTGCCCAGTAGAGGCGATCGAACTCACGGCCTTGTAACAATTACCTGGATCCACACCTGCTGAGGTAACCCATACCTTGCAACTAGTGCATGACGGCACGAATCATCCGCCCGAGTTGTACTAGCCTGATAGCCAATACCGAGGCTACCTTGAGGGAGGGGAGGAGGAGAGAGCAATGGCGCAAATCGAGTTCACGGTCAATGGCAAACCAATCAAAGCAGAGGATGTAGATCCCAAGACTACTCTGCTCACCTACCTTCGCGATGTTCTGCGTCTGACCGGCCCAAAGAACGGCTGCGGACAAGGACACTGTGGGGCCTGTACGGTAATCGTAGATGGCAAGGCTCGACGAGCTTGCCTACTAAGAATGGGCAAGATGACAGGCAAGTCCATGACGACCATTGAGGGCTTGGCCACACCGGACACACTGCACGCCTTGCAGTATGCCTTCCTCACCGAAGGCGCTGTCCAGTGCGGATTTTGCACGCCGGGCATGATCCTGGCGGCGAAGGTACTGCTAGATCAGAATCTGTCGCCCTCCGATGATGATATCCGCAAAGCCCTAACCCACAACCTCTGCCGGTGCACCGGGTACGTCTCCATCGTTCGCGCCATACGGGAAGCAGCCCGACTATTGCGGAGCGGACAGGAGTACCTGCCCCGAGCCGGACTGTTGCCCACAGCCGACGTCGTGGTGGGAGAGTCCGTAGTGCGCATCGAAGGCATAGACAAAGTCACCGGAGCCACTAAGTTCGCCGACGATCTGTATGCGCCGGAGATGCTCTATGCAGCCACCTTGCGCAGCGAGTACCCACATGCAAGAGTGCTTTCCATAGACGTGGAGGCGGCTCGCCAAGTGTCCGGCGTCGCGGCGGTATTGACGGCCAAAGACGTCCCCGGTCGAAACCGGTTCGGCCTCATTCGTGCCGACCAGCCAGTTCTGGCGGAAGATCGGGTGCGCTTCGTAGGCGATGCCGTGGCCGTGGTATACGCCGAAACCCTCGCAGCCGCCCAAGAAGCCCTTGAAGAGATTGCTGTAGAGTATGAGGAGCTAGAAGTGGTATCAACCCCTCAGCGCGCGATGGAGCCAGATGCCCCCCGATTGCACGAGGGAGGAAACGTCTTGGAGCACTGGCGGATCCGCAAGGGGGATGTGGAGGAAGGCTTTGCTCAAGCCGATGTCATCGTTGAGAATACGTACTACACTCCTTTCGTTGAACACGCCTATCTGGAGTCAGAGGCATGTCTGGCTGTGCCCGGACCTGACGGCGGAGTTACTATTTGGGTGGGAAGTCAAGGCCCGTTCGTGGATCGCAATCAAATCATCGCATCGTTGGCCCTCGAGCCCGAGAAAGTCCGCGTCGTGAACACCCCCCTTGGCGGAGGTTTTGGCGGCAAGGAAGACATAACGGTACAGATCCTGGCAGCGCTGGGCGTTCTACATACCGGCCGCCCGGTGAAGATGGTCCTCTCGCGCCCAGAGTCCATGCGCGTTAGCACCAAGCGTCATGCCGAGTACCTGCATTATCGCACAGGAGTCACCGCCGATGGCAAGCTTGTAGCAGCAGAGGTCAAGATCATCGGCGATACCGGTGCTTATGCCTCTGTGGGGGAATCAGTGCTCTTCCGCTCTGCAGCCTTCTCCTGCGGCCCCTACGTCGTACCCAACGTAAGCATCGATTCCTACGCAGTCTACACCAACAATCCTCCTTGCGGCGCCATGCGCGGCTACGGAAGCCCTCAGGCTGCCTTCGCTTCCGAATCCCAGATGGATATACTCGCTCGCCGCCTCAACATGGATCCTTTTGAGATCAGACTGAAGAACGCCCTGGACGTAGACGAGACAACCATCACGGGCCACAAGTTGACCAGTAGCATCGGAGTGAAGGAGACTCTGATCCGGGTTCGCGAGGCACTGGCCGCTTCCCTCCTTCCTACGCCTGCTCCTGGGAAGCATCTGGGTGTGGGAGTTGCCACTGCCTACAAGAACGTCGGCCTGGGTCCTGGCCTTGATGACCGAGCCGGCGCGATCGTGGAACTGGACCCCGAAGGGCAGATGGTTGTGCACTCAGGGTGCATTGACATGGGGCAGGGACTGAAGACAATCGTCGCCCAGATTGTGGCCGAGACTCTGTCGGTCCCATACCGCGATATCACTGTGATCACTGGCGATACAGGCACGTGCCCAGATTCATTCATGACAACCGCATCTCGCGCTACTCTGCTACAGGGGAACGCCGTAATGCAGGCAGCCATGAAGCTGCGTGAAGCCATCCTTGACTACGTCGGCCAGGAGTTCAACGTCCAGCGGTCAAGACTGCGTCTCGGAAAAGGAGGAGTATCCTGGAAGTCGGATCCAGACGGGACAGAGACCTTCGTGTCCCTCCAAGAACTTGGGCGGAGGGCCGCTCAACAGGGCCACCATCTTGCCTTTGAGGAGTACTACACCGCCCCCAGATCGTATCGTGGCCTTCTAATAGCCGACAGTTCGTACGAAGAACCTCCTGACGAATTCCGTCTGCATGTGGCCTACTGTTTCGGCACCGATGCGGTAATCGTCGAGGTAGACGAAGATACCGGAGAGGTACAGGTACTGAAGATCATTGCTGCCCATGATGTGGGAAAGGCCATCAACCCGCGCGGCATCAACGGGCAGATCGAAGGTGGCGTGGTAATGGGCCTTGGCTATGCTCTCTCTGAAGAGTTTGTGGTCAAGGACGGGAGGGTGCTGACCGATACTCTGCGCAAGTGTGGGGTTCCCCGCATCTCTCAGATGCCGGAAATCATACCCCTAATCGTAGAGAACCCACACCCCCTGGGACCTTTCGAAGCCAAAGGGATGGCCGAGCTGCCCATCTCAGTTACGGCACCAGCAATCGCCAACGCCATCTACGATGCTGTTGGGGTGCGGATGACACAACTACCGATGACACCGGAGAAGATATTGGCTGCCCTACAACAAAAGTGAATCGCGTGAGATCACCCTCCCGCAAGTCTCTTGCGGAGCATCAGCGGAATCCATTGAAAGAGGTTCTCACCATTCGCAGAGACCATGCGCCACGAACCTGCGGGAGGGTTTCGACAATGTTGATCAACAGAACACCAAACCAGAAAGGAAGGACAAGACATGGCCATACTGCAAGAGCCCATCAAAGAGATCCTGCGACTTCAGAACTACGTGGATGGAGAATGGGTAGACACGGCGGGAAACATCAAAGACGTCGTGAACCCTGCCACTGGCAAAGTAATCGCCACGGTTCCCATCTCGACCAAGGATGAGATCGACGAGGCAGTAGCAGCCGCTAAGGAAGCTTTCCCCGACTGGCGAAGGACTCCTCCAGTCGCCCGAGCCAGATGCCTCTTCAGGTTGAAAGAACTTCTAGAAGAGAACTTCGAGGAGTTGAGCCGGATTCAGACGATGGAACACGGCAAGACCATCGATGAGTCCAGAGGAGAGACCAGGCGCGGGATTGAGAACGTCGAAGTCGCCACGGGGATTCCGTCTCTGATGATGGGGCAGGTCCTGGAGGATATTGCAGCGGGCATAGACGAATATCTAATCAGGCAGCCGCTGGGGGTCTTCGGGATCATCACTCCTTTCAACTTCCCCTTCATGATCTCCCTCTGGTTCGCGCCGTATGCCATCGCCACCGGGAACTGTGTGGTCATTAAGCCCTCCAGCGAAGATCCGATATGCCAGTCCAAGATCGCCGAGCTGACCGAAGAGGCAGGCATTCCCCCTGGAGTCTGGAACGTGGTCAATGGTGGAAGAACGGTAGTATCAGGTATGCTCGATCACCCTGATATCAAGGGAGTGTGCTTTGTTGGATCGACTCCGGTAGGAAGAGACGTCGTCTACAAAAGATGCGGCGAGACTGGCAAGAGGGTTATCTCTCAGGCAGGCGCAAAGAATTTCGCTATAGTGATGCCAGACGCCGACCTTGAGCACACAATGGCGGCCTGCATGACATCCTTCTATGGCAACACCGGCCAGCGCTGCCTGGCCAACTCTAACCTCGTTGTCGTCGGCGAAGGCCTCACCGAACGAGAGTACGAAGCCTTCTATAGCAAAGTGGTGGACATGTTCGTAGCCGCAGCCTCCAGGATAAAACTGGGCTACGGGCTGGACGAAATGATTCACATGGGGCCTATTCGCGACAAGACCAAAAAGGAGAGAGTGCTGGGGTACATAGAGAAGGGCATCGCAGAGGGTGCCAAGCTACGACTCGACGGCAGGAGATATGAAATCACTGGGGACTTCCCCGATACCTGCTTCATTGGCCCTACAGTCTTCGAGGATGTCCGTCTGGACATGGCTATCGGCCAGGAAGAGATATTTGGCCCTGTGGCCAACATGATGAAGGCCAGAACCCTGGACGAGGCCATAGAAATGATCCATAGCATCCCCTTCGGCAACGCGGCCTCCATATTCACCGGCAGTGGAAAGTGGGCGCGCGAATTCCAGTATAGAGTCGAATGTGGCAACATCGGTATCAACATCGGGGTAGCGGCCCCAATGGCGTTCTTCCCCTTCAGCGGGATGAAAGACTCCTTCTTCGGTACCGAGCATGGCCAGGGCCAGGAAGCCGTACGCTTCTTCACCGAGAGCAAAGTCGTCATTCAGAGGTGGTTCTAGCACATGGAAAACACAAACTTAACTGCTTCCGCCATTATCAGCTTCACTCAAGAACTCGAGGACCACTCTGCAGAGTTCTACGAGCGGCTGGCCGAGCTATTCGAGGAGGCAAGAGAGACTTTCCTCGCCTTTGCTACGGAAGACAGGAAAAATAAAAAGTTAGTGACCAGGACCTATCAAGAGACCATCACTGACGCCCTGGAAGCCTGCTTCGCCTTCGAAGGGTTGCGTCTTGCTGACTACGCCATCGAGACGACACTGACAGCAAGCACGAGCTACTCCGAGGCATTGGAAATGGCTATCGAGCTTGAGGACAAAGCCTGCGAGTTCTACCTGGACGTAGCAGAACGATCGCAATCGCTTCTCGCTACGATACCCAGGGCGTTCAGGAGAGTGGTCAAGAAAAGAAGCAAACGCAAGCCCAGACTGCAGGCTCTGCGCGATCAAGCATAAGCCAGCAGTTCCTGACCCAATGGTCTCCAGTTCCCGTCATGTTACCAGGACCGGCGGTACCCTGTTCCAATCAGATTGCGGGATCTAGCAAGCCCGCTGCTACCGGATTGCCAAATCCGGTACACTTGCTGCGGATTTCACAATCCGCAGCAAGTATATGATACTCTGATATGACGATAGTTATCATGCAATGGCGGGGGGGGTATTACAAAGACTGTCCGAACGTGTCCACCTCGCTATGCTTCTCCGGCTTTGGTCAACACGTCCTGATACAGTCTGTCACTCATCCTGAACTCAGTCTGTCTCAGTTCATCCAAGATAAGTTTGACGGCAGGGATCAGACCTACATCTTGCGCCATTAAGAGAATCCCTAATGTGCCTGTTACGCGCAGCCCGATGAGGCAAGCCTTCCTTCGAGCTAAAGCATCATCAAGGAGCACATACTCAGCTTTCAACTCTTGCGCCAAGACAATGGCTTCACTCTCACCAGCACCCAACGTCTCTAGCAAGAATTCGATCGCCAGACGGTCTTTCACCTCAAGGGTTCCAATCCACTCTGCTTCACCTACTTCTCGGCTCCCCGGTTCACCTTCGCCGTAAACGACCACCTCGTTATGAACGGCCTTGGGGATGATAATCTTGCCAAACAAGGCCGCCAACAAGTCCAGTTGGCCAATTGTTGCCAGGGTAATAAGCGGACCGGAGTTGGAGATTACCGGGCTAGTCAGCAGAGGTTCTTTCTCGCTTCCATTCATCGAATGTTCGGAACTCCTCTTCCAGCTCTTCATCCGTGTAGTCAAAGTAGGGTATTCCTCTGCGTGCAAAGACCCTGATGAACTCTCTCTTCCTGATCCCCAGCAGTTCGGCTGCCTTGCCAGCCGAGATCCTCCGTTCCAGATACAGCCCCAACACCGAGAACTCCTTGATCGCTTCAGCGGCCATGGTCTTTGAAAACCCCAGCATCGTAAACAGCTCCTTGGGTATGGCTACCTCCAGCACCATTATCTCCATCGTCACCTCCGTGCATCACGCGCACTCAAGCTCCAGTATCACCAGCGCCCCTTCTCCCGCTACGATTGTAGCACACCCCATCGTCACATGTCAAGCCAAAGAAACAGGCTCAATGAATGAATGCCCTGTTGACAAATGATTCGTTTGGCTATATAATGCTAACGAACATACGTTCTGCCTACGTATCCTTGTCGGGGACATTGAGAAGGCAAAGAGCTCCTTCAATGTCTCGCAAGATGGGCTCGCTCAACACATCCATTCTAGTGTCTGAAAGCACTTCTCAACTTCAGCCCGAGGTTTCCAAACCCTGGATCAGGAGGACCTCATGTCCCTGGATACAGCCCAGAAAGTCGAGATTCTCGGAGACGCGGCCCGCTACGACATCTGTCGTGGTTGTGGCACGGGGGCTTCCCGAGTCCGTGATGACCTGGGACGCTGGATATACCCCGCCGTCCGACCTGACGGCTCCAAGATCGCGCTGCTCAAGGTGCTCTTCACGAACGCCTGTGACGGAGACTGCGCCTATTGCGTCAATCGCAGCGCCATGGACACACGCAGGGTGGGCTTCCGCGCCCCGGAGTTGGCCAGGCTCTTCGAGAGACTCCGTCGCCGAGGGCTCGTCCAGGGTCTTTTCCTTAGTTCTGGCATCTGCGGGAGCCCCGACCGCATGATGGAACGGATGATCATCACCACGGAAATCATCCGCTTCCAATACCACTTCCGTGGCTATATACACCTGAAGCTCCTGCCCGGGGCAGATATGGGCAGTGTGGAGCGAGCGGTCCAATTGGCTGATCGAGTCTCCCTGAACCTGGAAGCCCCCAATCCAACCCGGCTAGCACGAATCACCGGTAAGAAGGACTTCCAGCGCGACCTCCTGGATCGCATGCGCTGGGCCAACCGGTTCACCCAAGAGAAGACCAACTCCCGCACAACTCAAACTACCCAATTCGTGGTGGGTGCCTCCGACGAATCGGATCACGAAGTCCTCGAAACGACGAGCAAGCTCTATCGCGAAGTTGGTCTCCACCGCGCCTACTTCAGCGCCTTCCAGCCCGTGGCAGACACCCCTCTGGAGAACCACGCTCCGACCCCTCTGCTACGAGAACACCGCCTCTATCAAGCCGACTTCCTCCTACGGCAATACGGGTTCCAATTCCACGAGATCGTCTTCGATGAGGTAGGAAACCTGCCCACCTATGCTGATCCCAAAACTGCCTGGGCGCTCCGACATCCTGAGATCTTCCCAATGGAGATCAATTGCGCCTCGCGAGAGGAATTGCTGCGGATTCCCGGCATCGGCCCCGTGTCGGCAAACCGCATCGTGAAGCTGCGCACCAAAGGGACCTTTCGCTCTCTCAGTGACCTGCGAAAACTCCGCCTCGTCACCTCTCGTACGGCCCCTTTTGTGCTGCTGGATGGCAAGCGCCCACCCATGCAGCTATCACTCTGGGATGCCCCACCTGGCTCGAACTGACTGCCCCTCATTTCCTGCTACGGGGATCGTCTGTGGAATGTTCCCCCAAGAAGAGATTCCGCCCCCCAGGGTAAGGTCTGGCGTTCACTCTTCCTCTTCTTGCTGGTCCTTCCCCCTACCACGGAGAAGAGAAGCGCGTCGAAGAGCACCGTCGCCGTAACGATCACGGATATCGTCCACGACTTTGCTGAGACGGCGCAGTCGCAGTTCATCACCGCCGAACAGAGATAACTGGTATCCCCCTTCTACCAAACCGCCAGCGCTTATCCCCACGAGCCGGATCTCCGCGCCAGCTCTCAATTCTCGTTTCAGAAGCTTGCTCGCCTCGGCATAGAGTACCTCAACCAAATCCGTGGCCTCCACCAGAGTCACCCGGCGTGTGACCGTGCGGAAATCCTCATAGCGCAGTTTCAATGTGACTACTCTCGCACGCAGGCTATGCCTTCGAAGGCGAGCCGCTGTCTTTTCGGCCAAACCCAGCAGGCAACGCCCGATCTCATCTATATCGGCGGTGTCCTGTGCAAAGGTCCGCTCATGCCCGATGGATTTGGGACTCTGACCCATCTCCACCGCACTATCATCAATGCCCCTTGCGTGTTGATACATGGACGCTCCCTGACGTCCAAACTCGGCCTTCAGAACCTCCAAGGGAAACCGTGCCAGTTCTCCAATGGTTCGAACGCCCATATCCCGCAGAGCTTGGGCTGTAACTTGACCCACTCCCCAGATTCTCTCCACAGGCATAGGAGCGAGAAAATCAGCCTCCTGGCCATCAGGCACGACCACGAATCCCAGTGGTTTCCTCAAACCAGAAGCAACCTTAGCCACCAGCTTGTTGCTGGCCACACCCACAGAGGCAGGCAACCCAATCTCTTCCTTGATACGTTTCTGGATGTCGCGGCCAATCATCTCGTGCGAACCCCATAACCGCTCACAGCCGGTGACGTCTAAGAAAGCTTCATCTATCGAAACGGGCTCCCACAAGGGCGTGTACTCACTCAGGATATCCATCGCACGCATCGAGTA
>JAKLPW010000289.1 GCA_022013675.1 Anaerolineae bacterium
CCCGGCGACCTTCTTATCCCCTATGAGGATGTCGTTGGGCCACTTCAGCCGTGGCTCCAGGCCAGTTGCTAGCCTGATGCCCGCCAGGAGTCCCAGGGAGCAGACCATGGCGATCCGCTGGGTTTGCGAGGGAAGGAGGGCGGGATAGAAGATGATGGACATGAGTAGCGAGCTGCTCCGTGGGGCTTGCCAATGCCTTCCGAGGCGACCCCGTCCCTTTGTCTGCTCTTCGGCGATGACGAGGGTACCTTCGGGTGTGCCCTCCGTTGCGAGACGGGAGGCGACGTCGTTGGTGGATTCGATGCGTTGGTAGCAGAGAACGCTGCGCCCGATGATCTTGGTGTCCAGGTCGCGGGTGATTGACTCTGGTGATAGTCGTTCTCCGGTCGCCTGTCTGGGAGAGGATGGGCGCGGGCCTGTTGTATGCGCTGTATTCATGTTGATCATTCCTCACCATGGAGGTATTGCTTTGGGATAGTGTCGCCCGACTCATCCCAGGGACTCGGTCAGGGCACCTTCGTCAAACAAAGATCCAGCTTGGACTTGCTCTAGCTTAACCTTCGCGTATGCGCCTGATCTCGAAGACGCACGGATTCTTGGCGTCGGGACAAGCTGATGTGGACACGTCAGGATCCTCCAGCCAGGGAAAGTGAGCCCCGTAGCTCATGGCGAAGACCTTCGGTAGGAAACTGTACAGGGCATGGAGGCAGATCTTGCCCTGCACGGTCTGACCGTCGAAGACAATGACGTCGCCGACCTCGTGGCCGAAGCCACACTTTCCCTCCTGCCGGATCACTCGTGCCTCGATGGTGAATGGTCCCTCGTGCTGCTTTGAATCTTGGGTCATGATGACTCCTTTTCTCTATATGTTTGGCCGTCTCCCTCAGCGCGAATGCGCCATTCGAATCCGCGCCCGACTCTCTCTGCGGCCAGCGGGGTCGTTTCTTCGCTCCGCCGTGATCATCTGAGCCAAGGACCCGTGTACTGGGACAATGGCACTCACACAGAAACGCTAGCACTCTTCAGGAGCACGTCTTTCAGAAACTGTCCAGTGTAGCTCTCACCCACTCTAATAATGGACTCCGGCGTGCCCTGGGCGACAATGTAGCCCCCGGCGTCGCCGCCCTCTGGTCCCAGGTCAACGATCCAGTCGGCGGTCTTGATGACTTCCAAGTTGTGCTCGATGACGATGACGGTGTTACCGGCGTCGGTCAGGCGGTGGAGGACGTCCAGCAGCCTTTGGATGTCGGCGAAGTGCAGGCCGGTGGTGGGCTCGTCGAGGATATAGACCGTGTCGCCGGTGGCAATGCGGGCCAGTTCCTTGGCCAGCTTAACACGCTGCGCCTCGCCCCCGGATAGGGTGGTCGCGCTCTGTCCCAACTTGACGTAACCTAACCCCACGTCGGCCAGTGTACTCAGGATGCGCTTTATCTTGGGCACGTTGCCGAAGAACTCCAGGGCTTCGTCCACGTCCATGTCCAGGATGTCGGCGATGTTCTTGCCCTTGTAGCGGATCTGCAGGGTCTCGCGATTGAAGCATTTTCCCTTGCAAACGTTGCAGGTGACCCAGACGTCAGGCAGAAAATGCATTTCGACTCTCTTCTTGCCGTAGCCCTTACACGCTTCGCAGCGCCCGCCCTTGACGTTGAAGCTGAACCGTCCTGGCTTGTAGCCGCGCAGCCGGGCCTCGGGTGTCAGGGCCAGGAGGTCACGGATGTGGGTCATCACCTGGGCGTAGGTGGCTGGGTTCGAGCGGGGGGTGCGTCCGATGGGATCCTGGGTGATGTTGATCACCTTGGTGACCTGTTCCAGCCCCTCAATGCGCTGGTGTGTTCCGGGTTTGCCTGTTGCGCGGTGCAGCACCTGCGCCAGCGCCGGGTAGATGGTCTGAGCCACCAGAGAAGACTTGCCGCTGCCGGAGACGCCGGTGACACAGGTGAAAAGCCCCAGGGGGAAGCGCACTTCCAGGTCCTTGAGGTTGTTCTGGCACGCGCCGACGAGGGTGAGCCACTTGCCGTTGAGTCGTCGTCGCCGGTTGTTGGGTGAGGTGACTTCCATCTCTTTCCGCAAGTAGCGTCCGGTCAATGAGTCGGGATGAGCCATGATCGCCTCAAGTGGGCCGGCGACCACCACCCAGCCACCATTTATCCCTGCCCCGGGTCCCAGGTCAATGATCCAATCGGCGGTGCGCACGGTCTCCTCATCGTGCTCGACCACGACCACGGTGTTGCCCATGTCACGCAGTTGCTCCAGGGTGTCCAGCAGGCGGCGGTTGTCGCGCTGATGCAGGCCGATGCTGGGCTCGTCCAGGATGTAGAGCACGCCCACCAGCCCGCAGCCAATCTGGCTGGCCAGGCGGATACGCTGTCCCTCGCCGCCGGAGAGCGTGCGAGCGGGGCGGTCCAGGGTCAGGTAGTGGAGGCCCACGTTCATCAGGAATTGGAGACGGCCCTCGATTTCCTTGAGCACCTCTTCGGCGATCTCCATTTGCTCGGAGGTGAGAGGGGATGTGTGGGAGTGTGGGGGGCGGGGAGTGAGTGCGTCCTTCTGCGATAGCTTCTGCACCCAGTCGATGGCTTCGCCGATGCTCATGGCTGTCAGTTGGTTGATGGGTGCGCCAGCGACGGTTACGGCGGCGCTTTCAGGGCGCAGGCGCTGGCCGTTGCAGTCCGGGCAGGTTTGCTGGCTCATGAAGGTGGTGTACCAGCGTCGC
>JAKLPW010000290.1 GCA_022013675.1 Anaerolineae bacterium
ATGATGACTACGCCTGAGATTCTGTTCATCCACCGCAATCCCTGGGGACTGATCTTCGTTCGAAACGCGCTAACACCCAGACTTAGCAGAAGCCACCATAGAGCAGAGCCGATGAACACACCTACCACCAGTACTCCCGCGGAAACGTAGTTCCCACTGGCACTCGCTATCCCCAACCCAGCAAAGATGGCGACGAAGGAGAGTATCGTCATGGGATTGGTGAGCGTGAGCAAGAACGTTGAGGCATAAGCACCGAGAAGGCCCTTGCCCTTGCCTGGGGCCGCTTGTTCGGCTGGTTTGGCCAGGAAGGTCTTGAGGCCGAGATAGCAAAGAAACAGGCCGCCGACGAGGCGCAGCCATATCTGCTGGCTGACCAAGATGCTTGAGATGAATGTGAGCCCGAATCCAGCAATAGCGCCATAGACGGCGTCAGCCGTGGCGGCTCCGAGGCCAGAGACGAGGCCGGACGCGCGTCCTTCAGCCAGACTGCGGCGCATGCACAGCACGCCGATTGGCCCGACAGGAGCGGCAATTGAGAAACCGATGATGAGTCCCCGAAGTAAGAAGCTGATGTCCAGTGTCATTCTCGCTTGCCCCCTCCCAACGTCTTCCGTCTACAACGCCTCGTCTAGTGGTTGGAAGCTCATCCGACGCGCAGGTGTGGATCAGAACTCTCACTATGAAACTAATCCCAAAACGCGCAAAGTCGCCGATTTGCGGCGCGATAGCGTGGTGGGGTGCAATGGGTGTTGGGATACCCTACCATGTAAGAGCACCCCAAGCTGCCATCGCCCAGGCCACCTACTCGCCATCAGCAAACCCGCGACTTCATAAAAGAACTACTGCCATTTTGCCTAGAGGTATTTCTGAACACTCTGAATCACCTTGATGTTTGCTCTAAGCCACTCGTTGACTAGTTGCTGAATGTCGACATCCTGTTCCTCTGCAAGTTTGCTCATGAAGTCATTCACATCTGGCTCAAGAAAAACTGAAAAACTAAACACGGCGTTGGGGCAATAGAACTTGCCACGTGTGCTCTTAGAAAAATCGTACTCTGCTTTCATGATATGTTCCCTTCCCTGTACTGTCTTGCTTCTGTACTTGTTGCTTTGCGTGCTGAGATGATGCGGATTTCGCACAAGCCCTCGTCAGTTTGCTCAAATGTGTGTATGACTCGTCTGAAAAAAGCACTCCCTCACCGCCGAGAACGCTGAGAGCGCAGAGAAAACCTGGTAAAACGTCATAAAATCTCTGCGGACTCTGCGTGCTCTGCGGTGAGTCCCCCTTTTTTTCAGCGCAGTCATGAAACTGATGCGACGGCTTGCCTAACCATAGTTGTGCCATATGGCAGGTACCTGTAGAATATGGGGAAGAGATCCCCAATTCAGCAGGAGGTCTGCTCAATAGGTCAATCCAAAGAGGAGACACACAAATGGACAAGCGGCCCAAGAAGCTTCTGGATCAGGCTTCGACCTGAGATTAGCCGTGGCCGTTGGGGTCGGTTGGGAGACACTCGCCCAGCCTGAGGATGCCCGCTCGGCGGACGTGTTCGTTCGGCGAGGTCTCCAGACCGCCGCCTTGTTCGGCGAGGTCTCCTGACCGTCGCCAGCGGCCACGGGAGGCCTCGCCTATCGTGGAATTCCTAGCGAGCGTGGGCTCTTTCCAGCACCGGACGGAACTTGTAGCCATAAACGATCAGCCCGTCTTCGCCATCTTCACTCAGCTTGCGCGTCACCATCTCCACGGGCATGCCGATGCGCACCTCATCGTTATCCATGTCCGTGAGTTGCGCGGTGACAATCGGCCCCTCTTCCAGCTTGATCAGCGCCATGGTATACGGGGCACTCTCCTCGTAGCCAGCCGGAGGCTGGTAGACCGTCGAGTAAGAGTAGACCTCTCCTCGCCCACCGAACTCAAATGGCTCGTAGGCCGGCTCGTGGCAATGAGGGCAGACGTCCCTGGGTGGGAAGAGCCTGGCTCCACAAACTTTACATTCCTCGCCCGTCAACGCCAATCGCTGCCGGCGCTGTCTCCAGTTAGCAGAAAGTCGCATGTCTTTTGATACCTCCATCTGGTTTGAGACAAGTATGCTACGAGCCTGTCTCCATTATGTGCGTGATAACAGTCGCTCCTGTGCCACCGATGTTCTGAGCCATTCCGAGACGACAGTCGGGCAACTGGTTCTCTCCAGCCTGGCCGCGCAACTGCTGCACGACCTCTACAATTTGGTAGACGCCCGTGGCCCCGACCGGGTGACCGCGCGCTTTTAGTCCTCCCATGGTTGAGATCGGAATGTGTCCGTCCAGACTAATCTCCCCATTCTTTGCCAAATCGACGCCCTTGCCCCGCTCGGCGTACCCACAGGCTTCCAGGGAGAGGACGGACATGATGGTAAAGGCGTCGTGTAGCTCGAACAGGTCAATATCCTGCGGCCCGATACCGGCTTGTTGGTAGGCATCTCTGGCGGAGCGGTAGGCCGCCGCCAGGAAAAGCAAGTCGCGCCGGTCGTGCAGGGCCACTGAGTCGGTGCTGACGGCGGAAGCAGCGATGCGGACGGGCTTGTCGGTGAATCCTCGTGCTAGTTCGGTCGGCACAAGCACCAAAGCTGCTGCTCCGTCGGCAATAGGCGACGAATCCATCAGGCTTATCGGGTCCGAGATCATCCGAGAGCGGTTGAAAACCTCGGGCTTGATGGCTCGCTGGAACATGGCGTTGGGATTGTTAGCCGCGTTGCGGTGAGCATTGACGGAGAATCCGCTGAAGTCCTCGCGTTTCAGTCCGTTCTCGTGCATGTAGCGCCGCATGAGCAGCGCGTTGAGCGATACGAAAGATGGGCCATGGATGACCTCATACTCGGCATCGCCTGCCATTGCCAGAGCCGCCGTGGTGTTGGACCCTACCTCTTCGGTCATTTTCTCAACGCCACAGACGATCACGGAGTCGAGCAGCCCACTGGCGACCGCGATGTATCCCTGACGTACCGCGGCGGCTCCGGAAGCGCAGGCAGCCTCGATACTGAGGGCCTCGATTCCTCGGAGTCCGGCGTAGTCGGCGATCAGCGCTCCCAGGTGTTGCTGCCCCGAGAGAGCCCCACCGAGCATATTCCCCACGTAGAGGGCCTTCGCGCGTTCAAGACTCGCGTCGCTCAAGGCCGCCAGGATAGCGTCCACTGCGAGGTCACGCAGCGAGCGATTCCAATGCTCCCCTACTTTCGTCTGTCCGATTCCAATGATACTTACATCCCGCACGCCGAGCAGACCCCCTCAGTGCATGCCTCTTAGAGCATGCTTTTTGGTGCATACTTTTTAGTGCATGTGCAGCTTGTTGCGATAGCGCACGTAGATGCCGTAGTCTATGACCTTGCGACGTGCGATGTAGTCGCGAGTCGAGGGAGCTTTATGGCGACGCTTCTCGATCTCGTCTGTGACCACGAAAGAGAGCGCGTCGCTCCCCGCACCGGATCCGAAGGAAACGATCAGAAGGCGATCCCCTGGCTGAGCTTTGTCCAACATCGCGCTGAAGCCCAACAGCGACGAACCGGCGTAGGTATTGCCTATCTCATTGACCAGCAAGCCCACCTCCATCTGCTCCGCGCTGAAGCCCAGGATCTTGGCTGCACGCTGGGGGAACTTGGCGTTGGGCTGGTGGAAAACGGCCATGGCGTAGTCGGAGGGCTGATGGCCCAGCTCTTCCATGAGATGTTGCGCCGCGGTGAGCACGTGGTTGAAATACGCGGGGTCGCCCGTGAACCGCTCCCCGTGCTGGGGATAGTGCTGGTAAGGCCGCCGGAAGAAATCAGGTGTATCTGAAACGTAGGAATAGGAACCCTCCAGATAGGCCAGGCTCTCATCCTTGGGTCCAATGATGCAGGCTGCGCCGCCTGCCGCCGCGGTATACTCCAGAGCATCGCCAGGGCGGCCCTGGGCTGTGTCCATGCCAATGCCCATGGCGTAATTGGCCATGCCCGAGCCGACGAACCCAATGGCTGCCTCAATAGTTTCTGTGCCTGCCTTGCAGGCGAATTCGAAATCGGCGGCCTGAGTGTCGGGTGTAGCGCCGATGGCCTCTGCCACGATGGTAGACGTAGGCTTCACTGCGTAAGGGTGTGACTCGCTCCCCACCCACAACGCTCGAATCAGGGTGGGGTTGATACTAGCTCGGCTTAAAGCGTTGCGCGCTGCCTCGATGGCCATGGTGGCCGTGTCCTCGTCCGGGCCGGGGACGGATTTCTCTTTGATGGGCACTCCACCCTGCCCGTCAGTCCACACACGGCTTATCTCTTCCGCCGGGATGCGGTAGCGAGGCACGTATGCGCCGTAGCCCACAATGCCTACTTCTCTGACCGGTTTCATGACGGACATGACGGTTGCGACTCCTACTTCTGATCCTGAAGCTCTGCCAGGATCTTTTTCGCTCGATCCAGACGAATGGCCCGTTCGCGCACCAGGCGGTCCACGATGGTATCTACCTCAGAGCCGGTGGCGCCAGCCGCCATAGCGATCTGGCGTGCGTGCAGGGCCATGTGCCCGCGCTGAATGCCCTCGGCGGAGAGGGCTCGAATGGCTGCCAGGTTCTGGGCCAGCCCCACGGATGCGATGACCTCCGCCAGTTCGCGGGCGGAACGTACTCCCAGTACTTTTAGAGCTGCCTGAGCCATGGGATGTACTTTTGTTGCACCGCCGACCATACCGACGGCCAGTGGTAATTCGAGAGTGCCTACCAGGTCGCCGTCCTCGTTGCGCGCCCATGTGCTCAGGGAGGTATAGCGACCGGAGCGCGCTGCGTATGCATGGGCCCCGGCTTCGATGGCGCGCCAGTCGTTGCCGGTAGCAATGACCACGGCATCTATCCCATTCATGATCCCTTTGTTGTGCGTAGCGGCGCGATAGGGATCGGCGGCAGCCATGGCGTAGGCTTCGATGATTCCTTGTACCACCTTGGGACCAGAGAACCCGTCCCTCTCCAAAGTGCTGGCGGGCACAGTGCAGCGCGCACGCGCCAGACGATGGTCGGCCAGGTTAGACAGGATGCGCAGGTTCACTCGCCCACCGGTGATCTCCTCGATCAGTAGGGCCACGGCTTCGCAGGCGGTGTTCACCGTATTGGCTCCCATGGCATCCCGGCAGTCGTAGATCAGATGCACAATGAGCATCTGGCCGACAGGACTGTTTGTGATGACGCGCGCTTCCAGGTCCTTGGCCCCGCCCCCCAGCCCCACGATGACCGGGTCTTGCTCGTTCGCCAGGGCGATGACGCGTTCCTTGGCTGCCAGCAGGTCAAAACGCGCCGTCCACGGATCAACCAGATCCAGTACCTGAATCTGGCCAATCATTCGGGGTTCGTCGCTGTGGGCCTGGAATCCCCCGCCGCTGCGAACCAGCCTCGCGGCGTAGCTGGCGCCTGCCACAACGGATGGTTCCTCGATAGCCATGGGGATCAGGTAGTCTCGGCTGTTGATGGTGAAGTTGGTCGCGATGCCCAGAGGGAGCCCGTGTATGCCGATCACGTTCTCGATCATGCGGTCGGCGCGCTCCAAGCTCAGGCCCTCGACTTCTTCTTCAAGGCCCGCAAACGCCCGCACAACGTCGAGACGCTCGGCCGGGCCTAGTTTGTATAAACCTGCGATTCGAGATGACTTGTTCATAATACCCTGCCCGTATTTACGCGGCCCGTATTTACGCGGAAAGACCTACAACTCGAGGTTGCAGGTCTTACTTATGCGTAAGTATACCACGCTGTTTCTGCCAAAACCTATCATCGGGGTGTCAGAACCTGTCGGGCTGAGGAGCGGTCAGCGAGAAGCTTTCAGCTATCAGCAATCAGCCTTCAGCTCAGACAGGAACACATCTTGACTTCATCCATAAGTGAGAACACGGATGAGCAGCAAATCTCGATTTGAGGCACGAAGCATACAGCGGCCTGTTTTTCGTCCAAAAACGAGGCAAAACACTTCAAGATCAGCGCGTTCTAGGTGCGACAGCACTGAGATGCTCTCGAAAGAAGCCATATTGAGGATTGCTGATAGACGAGGTCGCTGCTGGTAGCCTGCGCCGCCACGTACGGAGAAGCTGACAGACAAGCCCGGCGCATGGTGACTTCGGTGGTCTTCTCGCCAAGGGCCACAGAAGTCAGCTTTCTTGCAGCAACCGCAGTTAGTAGCTGCAAGAAAGCTGACCGCTGATAGCTGTGCCCCCCCGCTACCGGTCGAAGAAGATGTTCTTGCCCGTAGCCGCGAGCGGAATGCCCATGGCGAAATCGGCGTCAATCAAGCCTATCTCTCGGGCCACGACGCCGGCCCTGTACATGATCCGGTTATCCACATTCAGCATGCTGGCCGTCTTCACGGCTGACCCCAAGGCGATCCCCATGTCCAGCAGGCGGAAAGCACACTGCGGCCCCCGGAACTCTCCCTCAAAAGCATTGATCGCGATGCATTTTGAGGAGCCACAGGCACCGCAATTGAGCCCCAATGCCGAGGCGTCAAGAAGACCGACCAGCAGCACTGCTGAGGATTTCTTCACGTTCTCGCCGTCGCGGTCGAAGTTCCTCTTCCCCGAACGAACTCCGTACGCGATCATCTCGTCTCCCAGTTTCACGCACTCCTCGCCCTCGATGATCTTGGTCACGATGAAATCATGTCCCGCGGACTTGGGGGCGGTACGAGCAGAGATTGCCATCAACTCTGCCACGGTTCGTAGCTCACCCATGGGAAAGCTCTCCTTTATCTAAAATCTACCACGAACTTGCCGTTCTTGTAGAGTATCTCGTTGTCCACTGTGATCTCGCCACCCTCGCGCAGATCGCAGATCATATCCCAGTGGATGCTGGATTGGTTGAGGCTCCCCGTTTCAGGATAGCCTGCTCCCACGGCCATGTGGAAACTGCCACCGATTTTCTCGTCGAACAGGATCTGCCCCGTGAAGCGTTGGATGCCTTCATTGGTGCCGATGGCAAACTCGCCCACATAACGCGAGCCCTCGTCGGTGTCCAGGGTTTGCAGAAGGAACTCCTCGTTCTTCGTTGCCGTGGCGCGGACCACCTTTCCCTTTTCGAACCACAGACGCACGCCGGTTACCTCGTGCCCGCTGTAGATGGCGGGGTAGGAAAAAGCAACGTGCCCTTCGATGCTATCCTCCACCGGGCCGGTGAAGACTTCGCCGCTGGGCATGTTGGCGTGGCCGTCGGCGTTGATGAAGGTTCGCCCAGCAATGCTCAGGCGCAGGTCGGTGTCCGGACCAGTCACGTGCACGCTCTCCTTGCCCTTGAACCACTCCACGATCTTCTGCTGCCGAGCCGAGAAGCTCCGCCAGTAGCCGATGGGATCATCCTGGTCGGGTATGCAGGCTCCGAAGACGAAGTCCTCGTACTCGCTCAGGCTCATCTCCGCGTCCTGAGCGTAGGCCTGAGTTGGATAGATGGTGCCTACCCAGCGGAACTCGCCACTGGCCGAGCGCCGCATGAAGGTCTCCATCAGTTCCCGCTGGGCGCGGCGTCTGAGCGTGATCTTGGCCGGGTCGACGTTGGTCAGGGCCTTGGTATTGGCGTCGCTCCAGATGGCAATGCGAGCGTCGTAGTTGTTGATGATGAC
Organism: Anaerolineae bacterium; assembly: GCA_022013675.1. GTDB lineage: Bacteria > Chloroflexota > Anaerolineae > JAKLPW01 > JAKLPW01 > JAKLPW01. The sequence goes on from JAKLPW010000290.1 coordinate 7,589, forward strand.
TTTGAGGGGCTCGGGGATGTGCTGGAGTTGTTCGTCGTTGGCATAGCGATATAGCAACTCATCCAGACCGGATAACTCAGGTAGGACGAGCGGAAACCCGCCTGCTTGTAGCGCCTTTACGTAGACCTCTTTGATGAGTGGCTCGGCTAGAGAGCTCCCCTGGATCAGAATCTTGTCACCGGGGCGTATCCCTACCGAGTAGTTCACCAGTAGATCCGCTAGCTTCTCCAGACGTGGGTCTTTCATTCTCTTTTGCGTCTCCTTTGACTGTTGCTGTTCAAGGCCGGCATGTCCATCGGTCTTCGTCTAGGTCAGGTTTACTGTCGAGTGACGAAGGGGCCGTGTAGCTTAGAGCAAAGGGGGGACACTCCGAATCCCTCGCCCCAGGTGCATGAAATACTGTAGCACAAAAAGGGATGCCTGCCAAGTCTGTCAGCCGGGCCATGCGATTCTATCCGGATGGTGTTCTTGGCATCCCAAGGTGGGAGCCCTCTGAGTGCGCGGCCTGAGGGGGGTCAGAGAAGCCTGTTCGCTCGACCCTGGAGGTCTTCAGGGAGGCAACGGTCGTTCATGGTTTGGAAACACATAGAGCCCGGTACGTTTCCTGCGCGTAATAACCTTCAAGGCCTTATCGAAACGTTCTCTGGTCATCCGTCTAGACAAATGTGGCAAAACCCGTTATAATGGACTGCCAGTGCGGGGGTTGATATCTCGGATGGACTGAGAGTCTGAGCTATACAGCTCCGGACAGCGCACTGGCGGTACAGAGGAGCCGAGCGTATTTGGGCCTGACATCATGCGGATTGATAGACGGAGGAGCGTATGTTCTGTCCAGTGTGTGGGCGCAAGGTACGGAGAAAGATCGATTTCTGCCCCTACTGCGGGATCAGACTCACACCCCAGAAGCAGAGCGTGGGCATGGAGGAGGCATCGGAGTTGCAGATAGAGGGCGAGAAAAAAGCAGCTCCACGGAAGCGCACTCCCTGGGGATGTGGTTCCTCGACTCTCCTGGTAGCCGCTATCAGCTTTGCTGTCCTGATTATTCTGGCCTCGGCCGCTCTCGGCATTTACCAAGGGGTGCGGGAACGTAACAAGTTGGACAGCTTGGCCGCCAGTGAGCACTTCAACAAGGGAGTGGCTTACTTGGGAAGAGGCGAGTACGAGTTGGCCATAGCGGAGCTTGAGTCCGCAATACGCCTGGATCCGAATAATGGAGAGGCCAGGAAAAAGCTGGAGGAAGCCAGGACCAAGTTGACAGCAGCTCCCACGCCGACTTCGCTGATTATCCTGGACACTGCTGCTACTCACTTCAGCGATGGACGCTCCCTGTATGAACGAGGTCTGTGGGACGAGGCCATCGCAAAACTCGAGGCGGCGCTGGCACTGGACCCCACTTACAAACAACAGGAAGTGGCTGACATGCTCTTTGCATGTTACTACAACAGCGGCATTCAGCTTGCCAGCGAAGATCGTATGGAGGAGGCCTTGTTAAGATGGAGCCTGGCCCTGGAGATCAGGCCGGGTGACGCTGGCGTGAAGCGTCAGCAGAAACTGGCATCGCTCTATCTGGCGGGCATGGGCTATTGGCAGGCTGACTGGGAGCAGGCCATCGAGAACTTCGCCGAGATCTATGAGATTCAGCCGGGCTACAAGGATGTAGCACAGCGTCTATACGATGCTCGTGTCAGCTATGGGGACCAGTTGTATGAGACTCAGCAGTGGTGTGTGGCTCAGGCACAGTACGAGGGTGCGTTGGAGATCCATGACAGCCCCGAGGTGAGGGCGAAACGTGATGATGCTGCCAGTCGGTGCGCAAATCCTCCCGAGGGCACCGGTACGCCGGAACCTGGTACTGAGACACCCGCGCCTCCCGGAGGGACCTTCGTGGGGCGTTTCGTGGAGTACAAGAGTGTTGAAAAACACCTGATGATGGTGAGAGGGTACGTGTACGATGTCAGCGGGGAGGGCGTGCCGGGCATTCAGGTCAGGATCTCCGCGTATGATTGGTCAGCCATTGCGGTGACTGACGGAGCAGGGCTCTTCTCGTTCGATGGGCTGAGTAATCCGCTCACGTACACGCTGACGTTGATTGATCTTCCTGTCCAGCCGGTGGATGTGCTGGCCCAGGAGAGCAGACTGGCGTGGACCGAGTTCAGACAGATGCCGTAGGGGGAGGGAATCTTTCTATGAGTGAAGGTGAAAGTAAAGCCAGACGTCCTGTGCGTCTAAACGTGGAGTTGCCCGCTGATCTGGAGGCGATCTACTCCAACTTTGCCCTGATCACGCACTCGTCCTCGGAGATCATCGTGGACTTCGCCCGGGTCTTACCGAATACTCCCAAGACTCGGATATACGCCCGCGTCATTATGACGCCGATCAACGCTAAGTTGCTGCACAAAGCTCTGGGCGAGAATCTTCGTAAGTTCGAAGAGCAGTACGGTGAGATCAAGACCACCTCTCAGGACTTCGAAACGAGTCGACAGATTGGCTTCCGCAAGTAGGTCGAAGGGGTTGGTGGTGGCTACGCCGTTGATCGGGAAGCTGGGAACTGATCGCTGAAGGCTGATCGCTTGCACCACAAAGGAGGTCTGTGACCCTTGCCCATGAACAGGATACAGGACATTGCGGAGCGTATTTGCCGGAGTTTTGAGGCCCGCAATCTGGCCCGAGACAAAGCCTTGTTGCGATCTCGCAAGCTGATCCGTCACTGTGCTAACTCCATTCGAGCTACCCATCGTCTCGAGTTCGATATCGCTGTGGAGCTCATTCACGCTGCCGAAGAAATCGCGACTTCTCTGATCTCGGACCTGCAAGCCTATCCCGATCTGTATTATGCAGGATACACACAGGATGCCCTGAAGGAGTATGCGGAAGCTAATATTACTTATGCTTTCGTTAAGGGCAACTCTCTTCCTGATCCTGAAGAGTTGGGAGTTGAGTATCCTGCCTATCTCGGCGGCCTGGCGGAAGCTGTTGGGGAATTGCGAAGGCATACTCTAGACCTCATGCGGCGTGGCGATACGCAGCGTGCCGAGGAACTACTGGGCATAATGGATGAAGTATATGATGTGTTGGTGACCTTCGATTTTCCAGATGCTATCACACGAGGATTGCGTCGCCAGACGGATATGGTTCGGGGTGTGACGGAGCGCACGCGGGGGGAATTGACTGTCGCTATGCGGCAAGGTGCTCTCCGGCAAGCTCTGGAGGATTTCGAGAAGAGGATGACCCCTGACATTCCCTGATGACTTCCCGCGAGCATGATCGTGTGTAGATAGCCGTCTGTACCTGAGATAGCATACTCCAGGAGTTGAGGCATACCGCACATGCGGCGAAGTGTCTGGCTGTTGGCCGTGAGCCTAGGATTGATCATAGTTGCTCTTTGGGGCATCGGCGCATACTCGATGTATCAGAAAGACCGTTCCCCTGTCGTCTGGCCCGCCCCTGCGAGCACTACGCTGGAGCAGGAGGAGACATCTGTACCAACCCATGCCCCGTTGAGCCCTACGGCCACGCCTGTCTCTACAATCGCCCCCACTCTTGTGCCTGTTAAGACCACCACTCGCTCGGGGGAGACCGTCTCGCCAACCTCTTCCCCAACCCCTTCTCCAACCCCTTCTCCAACTCCGCCGATTGTCCCTGCCGAAGGGCGCTTCATCTTAGTGGATCAGGATACGCAGTTGGTGCATATCTACGAGGATGGGGTAGAGACCCGGAGTTTACCTTGCAGTACAGGCCTGCCTGGTCCACAGATGAACACCCCTGCCTGGGAGGGAGTAGTTGGTGAGTACTGGGGGACCTTCTTCGCTTACGATGTCTATGCCGACGAGGCGTGGTACCTTTTCAAGTCTCTCGGCTCCATCCTCATCCACAGCTCTCCCTACACGGTAGAGAACGGCGTGAAAGTCTATCAGGACATGGAGATCCTCGGTGTGCACCCGGCATCCCATGGGTGCATTCGCCTATCCCCCGAGGACGCCCTCTGGTTCACGGAGTGGGGACCAGAAGGCGTGCCCATCGTCATCACGCCTCTGGAAGACCATTAGGGCAGAGCTTATCCGAAGTCGTTTTCCGACATCTGCCTACGTCATCTTGACGACTATGTCGCCAATGATATTCGCGGCTTCGTCACCTCTGTCGGCCGCGTTGCTCAGATGACGATAGATCTCCCGCATTTTCAAGATATCAATAACGTGCGAAATCTCGCTGGCGTCTTCCGCACCCTTGAACAGCGCAGCCACTGCCTTACGGTAGATCTTTTCGGCCTGGTTCTCCAACATCTTGGCTCTTATGGCGTGTGACATGGCTACATTGGGGTGATCGTTGAGCCGTTGCACGCTCAGGTAGATTTTCTCTGCGGCCTCTCTTAGCACGGCGGCCATCTGGCAGAGATATTTGTTCGTCTTCACGCCCAATGTCATCATCTCATCCACGGTGCTGTATCCGTAATCCAGGACATCGTCAATGGTCCGTGATAGAGCGAAGATGTCCTCTCGGTCAATCGGGGTGACGAACGTGCGATTCAGCTCGTCAATGAGGATACGGCGGATTTCATCGGCTTCTTTCTCTGCTATCCCAACGCGCTGGCCGGCCTCCTCATCCATGTCCTGCACGTACTCCTCAAGGGCCTGCAGCCCCTCCAGGGTCTTGGCTGCTTGCTCGGACAGTAGCCGGAAGAAGGTATCCTCCCGACGTCGAAATAGATCTCTTAGCCCCACAATGGTGCCTCCTCATAAAACCACGTATTGCAGATTTGTATCTTCGCCTGCTCACAATGCCTTGATGAGCAAGTAGAGCAGAGCAGCGATGGTAGAAGATGCCGGGATCGTTATGATCCAGGTCTTGGCGATTTGGGCCACAACTCCCCAGCGCACGCTGGAAACGCGCTGGGCGGAGCCTACTCCCATGATAGTTGAACTGACCACCTGAGTCGAGCTGACCGGGCCTCCCAGCATCGCTGCGCTGAAGATCACGCTGGCCGCGGCGGCCTGGGATGCGAGACCATGAATGGGCCTGACACGGTATATCTTCGCTCCCACGGTCTTGATGATGCGTATCCCGCCTATGCTCGTGCCTATCCCGATGGCCGTGGCGCACGCCATGACTGCCCATGTGGGCACGGTGAAAGTACTCTGTATTCCCACGGAGATGAGAGACATCGCAATGAGCCCCATACCCTTCTGGGCGTCGTTGGCGCCACGGCTCAGTGCTAATGCCAGGGCGGTCAGGATCTGAAGTCGCTTGAATAGCCAGTTCACCTTTGGGGAAGCAGCTCGGCACAGGAACAAAATGATCTTCATCAACAGATAGCCAGCAAGCATCCCAGCAAATGGTGAGACAAGCAATGCCAACGTGATCTTTACCAGGCCGGCAGTCCGTATGGCTTGAGGGCCACGAGCAATGAGGACGGAGCCAATGATTCCTCCCAGCAAAGCATGAGAAGAACTCGATGGAAGACCGAGGTACCAGGTAGTTAGGGTCCAGGAAATTGCCCCAACAAGAGCAGCACTGATGATCTCCACGTCGATGGTGGCTGGATCCACAACCCCCTCGCCGATGGTCTTGGCTACGGCCAGGCCAAAGATGAACGGTGCGACGAACCCTGCGGCGCCGGCCAGCAAGAGGGCTCGTCGGGCCGACATGGCCCGCGAGGCGATCATTGTGGCGACGACGTTGCTACTGCCCTGAAAGCCGTTGATGAAAGTGAAAGCGAGGGACAACGCTGACAGTAGAATCATCTGACCCTGAGGAGATAGTATTGTCACCTGACCTCCCGAGAATATCGATGCTGGCACCGTGCCGGGGACATCCGACCCAGACACCCGTGCCAGCACTTCTGCATACAGCAATTCTACAGTAAGTCTCGGTATTTGACAAGTTAATGGACAGCGCAATCAAAATGGGCTATAATGATGCATCCCGATACTTCTAGCCATATAGGAAGGGTTCCTAGTCGTGTACAAAGCACCTCGCGGTACTCAGGACATCCTGCCGGAGGATCAATCTTACTGGCGATACGTGTGCCAGCGCATCCATCACGTGTGCCAACTCTACGATTATCGCCAGATCGACACTCCCATCTTTGAAGGTACTTCTCTCTATGTGCGTGGTGTAGGTGAAACCACTGATATTGTGGAGAAGGAGATGTACTCCTTCGAGGACAAGGGCGGCCAGCCGATTACCCTGCGTCCGGAGTTCACAGCGGGAGTTGTCAGGGCCTATCTAGAGCACGGCATGCGTACCTTGCCCCAGCCGGTCAAGCTCTACTCTATGGGCCCAATATTCCGATACGAGCGTCCCCAGGCAGGCCGCTACCGGCAACATACACAGTTCAACGTGGAGGCCATCGGAGAGAGTGACCCCGCTGTGGATGTAGAAGTCATGTCTGTCGCGTGGCAGTTGTTCCAGGATCTGGGGTTCAAGGATCTTTCCTTCCAGGTCAATAGCACCGGTTGCCCAAGGTGCCGGCCGGACTATTTGAAATGCCTGCTTGGCTACTACGAAGGGCACACGGGCGAGATCTGTCGGGATTGCCAACGCCGGCTGGGCCGCAACCCTTTGCGTCTCTTGGACTGCAAGGTTGATCAGTGTCAGCCCGTCATCATCAGCGCACCGCGCATCCGGGAGCATCTCTGCGATGAGTGCCAGAAGCACTTCGAGACCTTGCTCGGCTACTTGGACATGCTGGGGTGGCCATACGAGATCAGCCATCGCCTGGTGCGGGGCATCGACTACTACACGAAGACGGTCTTTGAGGTCTTCGCCGCCGGCATAGGGGCCCAGAACGCAGTATGCGGTGGGGGACGCTACGACGGGCTGATGGAGCAATTGGGAGGGCCTTCCACGCCGGGAATCGGGTTCGGCTCTGGCATAGAACGGATCATATTGACAATGAAACACGCTGGCGTAGAAGTCCCTGTGGTTCCTTCACCACGGGTGATGGTCATACATGCGGGACAGGACGCCAAGCGAGTGGCTTTGAAGCTGGCAGCGGATTTGCGGTTCGCGGATATCGGCGCATTGGTGAGTTTTGGGGACCGCAGTCTAAAGGCACAGTTCCGGCAGGCAAACAATGCAGAGATAAGCTACGCTCTGATCCTGGGGCAAGATGAGCTGACGACTGAGCAGGTGACCCTACGCGATATGGGATCAGGCGAACAGATCAGAATTGGCCTGGCGAAGATAGTGCCGGAGCTGCAGCGACGTTTGGGGCAGGTAGATTGACGGTGATGATGAAGAGAATCGGATTGCTTTGCCATCCCCGATTGCTCCAGTCCAAACGCCTGGCGGCGGAGATTGAACGAGTTCTCCTCGATCTGGATGTCGTTGCTTGGGTTGCTTCCTCGTGGGATGATGAGCAAATCCTCTCGCATGCTTTGGCGCATGCTCTTGGAACGGATTGCATCATCACTCTGGGGGGTGATGGTACCATCATCCGCGCCGCTCGCATAATGGCGGAAGCGCGGATCCCCATCCTGGGCGTTAACATGGGACGCGTAGGATTCCTGGCGGAGACAGAGCCCAAGGAAATTGTCGGGTTGCTGCCCACCATCCTCGAACGCAAGTATCGCATCGAAGAACGAGCGATGCTCCATATCAAGGTAAGTAGCGAGACTCGATCTACGGCGGAGTATGAGGCCGTCAACGACGTCGTCGTTGGCCGCGGCGGCATCGGGCGTGTTGTGCGCGTATCCACACACGTGGATGGAGAGTATCTGACTACATATGTAGCCGATGGTTTGATCGTTGCTACTGCCACAGGTTCAACAGCTTATGCGCTTGCTGCCGGCGGGCCTATCCTGGACCCGGAGTTGGAGGACTTCCTACTTGTGCCTGTTGCTTCCCATCTATCTATGGCCGGAGCGCTCGTATTGCCCGGCCGGACCCAGGTGAGGATGGAAGCCCTCAGTGGCTGCGAGGCTACTCTGACAGTTGATGGTCAGATTAACCGCTCTCTTGAGGATGGCGACAGGGTGCTTGTTGAGAGAAGCGCGCACAGGACTTATTTCATACGTTTGTCTCCGCCGGCACACTTCTACCGCACGCTTGTACACAGGCTGCGCCGGCCTGATCACGCTCCAAAGAGATGATTTAACAGGTTCTGCACCGTATGGGAGAGAAGCGCTACGGTGCCCATTCTTCAGGTTTAGGAGAGTCTTGGGATGTTGTTCGAGTTGAGTATCTCGGACTTCGCGATCATCGAGAGTCTGACGCTACGCTTGTCGCCCGGGTTCAACGTCCTCACGGGAGAGACGGGTGCGGGCAAGTCTATCATTGTTGACGCCACGAGCATGCTTTTGGGTGGGCGTGCTGATAGCAGCTATGTGCGCACCGACAGCGAAGAATCCCGCATAGAAGGAGTGTTTCAGCTTAGCTCTGCTGTGCAAGAGTATCTTCGACCGCTGTTGGATGAATATGATCTGTCCGACGTTGGCGACGGTTTGATTCTGACCCGCCAGGTCAGGCGCTCTGGTAGGAACGTGTGCCGTATCAACGGCCGAGCTGTGCCTCTGGCATTGCTTCGGGAGGTCGGTAGGCATCTGGTTGATATTCATGGACAAGGTGACCATCTGTCTCTGCTGAGGATCCGGGAGCACCTTGGGTTCGTAGATCGCTATGCTGGTTTGGAGGCAGAGAGGGCGGCTTTAGCAGCCAAAGTACGCGAACTCCGCCATGTGCGACGCTCTCTTACCGATTTGCTCAAGGATGAGCGTGAGTTGGCACGTCGGGTGGATCTTCTGGAGTACCAACTGCAGGAGATCAAGGTGGCTCATCTGGAGCCCGGCGAGGAAGAGGAGCTGACACGCCAGCGTAACTTGCTCACAAATGCCGAGCGTCTGACTCTCTTGACCAGCGAGGCATATCAGGCTTTGTACGAGGGTGAGGGTGAGGAGGGAAAGAGGTCGGCACTGGAGGCACTGGGCGAAGCCCTTCAACAGGTGAGGACACTGCAGAAGCTGGATCCAGAGCTTGCCGGCGTGCACGAGTCCCTGGAGGCCATATTGCTTCAGGCAGAAGAAGCTGCCCATCATCTGCGCGCATATCGCGATGAGGTGGAATACGATCCGGCACGCCTGAGCCAGGTGGAAGATCGCCTGGATCTCATCTACAGGCTGAAGCGCAAGTACGGTGACTCCGTCGCGGAGATACTACGATTTGCTGAAGATGCCTCCCGCGAACTAGAGCAGATCACGCATAGCGAGGAACGCATAGCGGAGCTCCGAGAGAAGGAGACGCAACTGCTCCAGGTAGTCGCAGAATTGGGTGCCTCCCTCTCGTCCGCCCGACGGGAGGCGGCTCAACGCCTGGAACAAGAAATCGAAGCCCATCTGGGAGACCTGGCCATGGAGCAGACTATCTTCCGGGTTGATTTTCGCTGGGTTGAATCTGAGGACGGCGTGGAGGTAGCTGGTAAGCGTTATGCTTTCGACGCTACTGGGCTGGACAGGGTTGAATTTCTCGTCGCCACCAATACAGGGGAGCCTCCCAAGCCAATGGTCAAGATAGCCTCTGGCGGGGAAAACTCTCGTCTGATGCTAGCCATGAAGTCGGTGTTGACCGCCGCTGATCCGGTGCCAACACTCATCTTCGATGAGATCGACGTAGGCATTGGCGGTCGCGCAGGGGCTGTCGTGGGGAGAAAACTGTGGGAACTCAGCACCTGTCACCAGGTACTCTGCGTGACTCATCTCCCGCAGATGGCGTGCTTTGCTGATGCACATTACAGCGTTGCTAAGGAGATCGTGGCAAACCGTACGGTGACCGGCGTGATGGAAGTGAAAGGCGATCAGCGGGTAGAAGAGCTTGCTATGATGCTCGGGGGCACAACCTCCGAGGCTACGCGCCGTAACGTAGGGGAGCTGCTCGATCAGGCCCAAAGGGCAAGGGAAGGGGCCACGAGTTGATCCAGTCAGACAGGCTGCTAGAATCATTTATGGAGCTGCTGCGCATTGACAGTCCCTCCCGGGAGGAGGAAGAGATTGGGAAGCACCTGGCCAAGTGCTTCACGGGGATGGGTCTCGATGTGGAGACTGACGAAATCGGCAATGTGATAGCGCGGATGGATGGTAAGGGAGAGGCCATCCTGCTCACGGCTCACATGGATAACGTGAAGCCGTGCAGGGGTGTGGTGCCGGTTGTGGAAGAGGGCGTTGTGCGCAGCGATGGCACCACGGTGCTTGGCAGCGACGATAAGGCGGGGGTAGCCATAGTTCTGGAAGTGTTGCATACTATCATAGAGCACGAGCTTCCTCATCGGCCCTTGGAAATTGTGATCACTGTTCAGGAAGAGATCGGATTATTTGGGGCGAAGAGATTGGAGGCGTCAGCCCTACACTCCCGACTGGGCATTGGGCTGGATGCGGGGGGAAAGCCTGGCACGATCATCGTCTCTGCCCCGTCGCACAACCGAATGACAGCGGTAGTACACGGCAAGGCTGCTCATGCAGGGATATGCCCTGAGGATGGAGTTTCCGCCCTCGTCATTGCTGCCGAAGCGATTACAGGGATGGAGCTTGGACGCATTGACGATGAAACGACAGCCAATATTGGCAGCATTCACGGTGGCACAGCAGCCAATATGATCCCCGACAGGGTGGAACTCAGAGCAGAAGCGCGCAGTCGGAGCAAGAGTAAGCTGTCGAACCAGACGAAGGCCATGGTTGATGCTCTACAGGAGACGGCTCTGAAGCATGGAGGAACCGTTGAAGTGCTGGTGGAGCGCCGCTACAGTGGTTACACACTGACAGAGGACGATGAGATCGTACGCTTGATCATGGACGGTATGCGCTCTCTTGGTGTGGAGCCCGCGTTGATCGCCACGGGTGGTGGCAGTGATGCCAACGTCTTCAACACCGCCGGTATCCAAGTCGTCAATATTGGCATAGGGATGGCGCGGGCACACACGACAGAGGAGTATATCGCCTTGTCCGATATGGTCTCTGCGGCGGAGATCGTGCTGGCTTGCGTGGTGATGAGTTGAGAGAGGAATCAGGAATGATAAAACCGGACAGGCTGCTGGAGGCGTTGCTGGAGTTGGTGCGAATTGATAGCCCCTCCCGTGAGGAGGAGGCGA
>JAKLPW010000291.1 GCA_022013675.1 Anaerolineae bacterium
CTTGCGAAGGAGTTCCAGGTCAGACTGCGAGATGTGTGTAATGATCATAGTCGATCCTTTCTGTGATGAATCCCGAAGCGACGGTTCCCGGGCATGTACTTATGACGTGTCCCTGGCAACTATTTGCCAGGCTTCGGAAGTCTTCAGCGAGAGAAAAGGTACTCGTGACCTGACCGTAGCCGCTCAGAACGTGGCGTGTCTCCGGCGTGCGACAGTTCCAAAGTCTCTGCCAAATACCCCTCTGAGTGACGTTTGACGACTGTATCAGTGCTGTATTATACTCAGTTCTAGGTTAAAGGGAAGTCGCGTCACACTCTGATCGGGAAGGTGTTGTATAATGTGAATACATAACTACTACAGAACTATCACTTAACTGTGGGGAGGAATCGGATTGAAAACACTACTCATCGTAAACCCAACTGCTGGACGCGGAAATGCCATACGGGTACTGCCGAAAATCCGCGAGTATCTGACGGAAGATGGCCTGGAGTTCGATGTCATCCTGACCGAAGCTCCCGGGCATGCTGTGGAACTGGCAAGAAAAGCCATGGCGGATGGATATGATCTGCTGGTGGCCGTAGCGGGAGATGGGACCTCCAACGAGGTGCTTAATGGTATGATGTCTGCCTGGGACGGCCAGCCGGTTGGCGCGATGAGTATCATTCCGGTCGGCTCGGGCAATGATTTCTCCGTAGGCATTGGTATGCCTCAGGATCTGCGTGAGGCCTGTCATCGGGTAGCCAATGGAAACCGGCGACTGATTGACGTGGGGGAGGTAAAGGATCGCTACTTCGGGAATGGTGTGGGCGTGGGATTCGATGCTATCGTTGGCGTGGTGGCGGCAAAGCATCGCTTTCTAACGGGTCTACCTCTTTACTTGCTGGCAGTGTTCCAGACTATCTTGTTCTATTTTCAGGCCCCCTCCATCACTATCGATTGTGATGGCCGGAAGCGCACGGCTCCATTGATCATGACCTCAGTGACCAACGGGCGCCGTATGGGAGGCGGTTTCTGGGTGACACCCGACGCTGAGGTAGACGACGGCCTGCTCGACGTGATGCAGGTCAGGGAGATGAGCAGGTTGAAGATGGTAGGAATCGTTCCTCTCTTCATCAAGGGTACTCACATTCATCGCGAGGAGGTTACCGTAGACCGTGCGCGCCGGGTGGTGCTGACGACTGAAGGCGATCTGGTGGCTCATGTGGACGGAGAGCTCATCTGCGAGCACGAGAAGCGCCTGGAAATCCAGTTGCATCCGAAGGCTCTGTGGGTGGTGACCTGACGTGAGCGCAGGGGATATGCTACGGCTTATAGGCGTAGCAATGGCAGGCTATCTCCTGGGTTCGATTCCCACGGGTGTCATCGTAGGACGCCTGTGGAAAGGCATAGACGTGCGCCAGCATGGGAGCACCCACACGGGAGGTTTAAACACGCTACGAGTGGTGGGAGTCCCCGCGGGCATACTGGCGGGATTGGGGGACGTGGCTAAAGGCGTGGCGGCGATCCTGGTGGCTCGAACTTTGGGGCCGGAGCCGTGGTCAGTGCCCTTGGCTGGTTTCGCTGCGGTCGTGGGGCATAATTGGTCCCTCTACATAGGACTCGACGGAGGGCTGGGTATCGCGACCCTGGTGGGTACTCTGCTTCTCTTTCGGGCCGAGATGATCCCACTGGCTGCTCTTGTTTTCTGTGTCCTCTATCTGATCCTACGCGATCGACCTCGTGCGGCGGCGGGGATGGTGTTGAGCCTGGGGGCCATTCTCTGGGCGCTTGGCGCTTCGCCGTCGATTGTTCTGTTGGGTGTTCTGGGGGGTGGTGCCAGTTTCCTCAAACACGTACTTGAGATCAGGAGGGGGTACAAGGTATGTTCCCTGCACACGACGGATGGGCTGAAGTGACACAGTGTGGTGAACACGTAGCCTGGTGAGCATAGATGTACATAACGCTAACGTGAGGTGGGAGAGGGACAGGAAGTTGTTGCCTCTCCCTTTTTCGTGGGCCGTTCAAGGCGCGTTTCTCGGCTTGCAGGCTCACGAGTGAGATGCGAATGACTCCGCTCGTGTCGATCGAGCCATGCCTGAACTTCCTCTCTTCTCCATGTTACGGATTTGTTACAAACCGGCAATGCAGGTGCAACACGTGTGGTGAATAATGCAGTCACACCCTGATCGCGGAGGGGACACAGCATCTGTGGCGAGCCTGCCTTCGCCAGTCTCAAGGCGACGGTGCGAACCGTGGGTACGACACAATCTTGCAAAGGAGTTCGAGCATGGGAGCAACGACACGACACACATGTAGGCTCTTTATATGTCTGGCCCTGGTCATCACATGTCTTCCTGGCGGGGCGAGCGCTTCTGCGCCAGAAGCGCCCCAGAGCCAACCGGACATCCTGGTCAGCATCGTCATGCACAACGAAGAGCCGCGCATGGGACACTATCCCGACTTCGTCAACGACGAGGTGGCTTTTTGACAACACCGCGCCGCGCTCATTCAGTTTGTGGACATGCTCGATGCCAATGGTGTGATGTTCAACTGGCAGTCGGACTGGAACTTCTTGCTGGCGGTGGGGCTATACGACACCGGCACGCCCGAGACCAATGGCAAGAATCTCGTCCGTTACATCAAGGAGGATCTGGGTTTCGAGGTGGATCCCCACGCACACGAGACACTTTACAACTACGCTGACGTCGCCTGTCTGATTGAGGCCCTGGGCGTCACTGTATCCCACACGGCGGGTGGTTTTCTGGCTGCGCCGACCGAGGATTCCAAGCTGGAGTACCTATGGCAGCCTATCACCGGAACCCAGTACCCCACCTACACCTGGCAGGCCGAGATCCTATGGGGCGGGGCCACCCTGTTCCACATAGATGAGCAATCGTTGTGGGTGTCCGGCATCTGGAAACCGAAGGACACAAACCACTTCGTCGAACACGACGCCGCCGCACCTCTGCCGTATGTGGGTGGCTATGGCCGCAACAACTGCGATGTGCTCATCGAGAAGCAGCAGAATGGCGAGTTGGAAGAAGAGAATATCCACACGTGCACCCTCTTCGTGGGCCAGACCGAGTTGTTGCGTCCGGGCTTTGTCCAACAGTTCGAGCAGCAGATTCAGGCTCTTGACACAGCCGGGAACATCCGCTGGGTGGGTTTGGCAGAGGTGATCGACATCTGGAAGGCCGAGTACGGTGAGATGCCGAACATCCTTCGCTATTCAAATGAATCCACTGGCAACCTTGTCGTCAATGGTGGCTTTGAGGAAGGTAGCGGTGGTGAGCCTGCGGGCTGGACCATGTTCAGCCCGGGCCCGCCAGGCGCGACTTTCGAGTGGGACAGCAGCAGCTCGCACGACGGCGACTACAGCGTAAGGATAGACGCAGCCGGGACCGAAATCGGTATGTGGCAACAGATCGTGGACATAACACCGGATACGGTCTACTCGTTGAGCGGCTACGTAGCTTTCGAGAGTATTGTACCGCCGGGTTACTGCAATCTGGAAGTCGTGTTCAGAGACTCCGAGGGCCACGTTCTCCAGTTTGTCGATTTGCCCGAGCACGATGGCACACGACCCTTTGAGCTTGACTTTCCGTACGACCTGAAGTTCCGCGCTCC
>JAKLPW010000292.1 GCA_022013675.1 Anaerolineae bacterium
CGGTCCGCCACACCACACCGTGGGCAATGCGAAAGCCATCTACAACGATATCCTGGAGTACTTCGAGACGCGGCAGGATAAGCTGTTCGTGGTGATCACCGCGCCCCCCATGCAGGACCCGAAGTATCCCGCCAACGCTCGTGCTTTCAATACATGGCTGGTCGAGGAGTGGCTCGCGGCCAATCTGAACCTGGGTGGAGCGGAGAATCTGGAGACTTTCTACGGAGAATATGAGAACCGACGCAGTCTTGTGCGCCGGGACCTTTCGTCTCTTCCTACGGACATCTCGGTAGTCTCTGCAACCTTGGAGCTGTATCGATACGAAGGCGAGGCTGAGGATGCCATGCCGGTCGCACTGTATCGAGTCACAAGGGAGTGGACTGAAGGCACTGGCTTTGACGTCGAGCCCAATCCCACCTACATCCCCGATGGCGCGACCTGGCAGAATGCCAGCCCTGGCGTACCCTGGGATGCGCCTGGGGGCGACTATGATACTTCGACTGACTATGGCCATGGCCCGAATGGTATCATTTCCCAGACTACGTTGCCTGTCGAGCAGGGAAACGGCCGGATCCGGCTGGATGCTACAGCCGCCGTCCGTGCCTGGATTGAGGAGGGCGTTCCCAACTATGGGGTGCTTCTCCGTCCGTTGAGTGGAGAGTACACATATCATTACTACTGCAGCCGCCAATACGAGACTTCCAACCTCCGTCCCCGGCTGATCGTAACCTACGCGGTGGATGGCGCTACCACCTCGACTCCGACCAGCCCGGTGCAGCCTTCGGTCACGCCTACGTTTGCGGATACGCCGATAGTAGAGCCGTGGCTCCATCTGCCCATCATCCTCAAGAGCTACACCCCTATCTCGGCACAGCTCATCCAACCGACTGACCTGGAATATCTCGGCGCATTCAGGCTACCGGAAGGACCAGAGGAAATCGGCTGGGAATACAGCGGTGCGGCCATGACCTACTACCCTGACGGTGATCTTAGCGGGCCAATGGACGGGTATCCTGGTTCAATTTTCGGGACTGGGCATAACTGGAACCAGTATGTCTCAGAGATAAATATACCCATTCCGGTGATTGCCCCCAGCAAGGACGTGAACCAACTGAACACTGCCAGGACCCTGCAAGGTTTCCACTACATCAGAGGTGACCTTTTTGGTGATTTCGAGATTCCCCGAGTAGGCTTGGAGTATCTCCCGAAACAGGACGGGCAGGCAACAGACAAGCTACATTTCTGCTGGGGTCAGCATATGCAGGAAGGCGAATCCGGTGCAACACACGGTTGGTGTGAGTTGGACCTCTCTAATCCGCAGACAAGAGGGGCGTGGTGCATAGGTGACCAAGTGAATTACGTTACGAACGACTACATCTTCGCAATTCCGCAGGCTTGGTCTGACGCCAACACACCTGGATTGCTGCTCGCCACGGGTCGGTTTCGGGATGGTGGTCAAGGAGGACGAGGCCCGGCTCTGTTCGCTTACGGCCCGTGGAACGAAGGCAATCCCCCCGCACCTGGTAGCCGCCTTCAGACCATCCCCTTGCTCCTGTACTCCAGTGTTGACTCGGCGGAGAATCTGACGTTGAACGGCTACCACCATTCCGACGAATGGTCTGGGGGGGCATGGCTGACCGCCCAAGACAAGTCCGCCGTGATCTTCGTTGGCACCAAGGGTCTGGGGGAATGCTGGTACGGGTTCGCCGACGGAACAGTGTGGCCCGATGAGCCTCCTTATCCACCCATTCCCGATCCTCCAAACGATAGCAGGGGTTGGTGGTCCGATAGCTTCGTGGGACAGATGCTCTTCTACGATCCCGCTGATCTAGCTTCTATCGCCAGAGGTGATCTCGATCCCCACGAACCCCAACCGTACGCCACTCTCGGTATTGATCAGTTCTTGTTCAGCGTCCAGTCCAGCCGGCAAAAGCATCACGTCGGCGCGGCAGGGTTCGATCGCGAACGAGGTCACCTGTACATTTTCGAGCCATTGGCTGATGGTGACAAGTCCCTGGTGCATGTCTGGAGAGTACAGTAGAAGGGCAACTGAATCATCAGCCCCGCTCGAAGTCCCTTGCCCATCGAAGTCACGACAGCGAAGCAGATCATCTGGTGGTATGGCGGTATGGACCTGCCCTATGACGCGAATCGCTTGGTCAACGGCAACACTCTTATCTCCGACAGCAGGAACAGCCGGGTCATCGAAGTGGACAGTGCAGGGCTCATTGTCTGGGAGTATCCACCCTCCCAGGCTACCCCTAGCCGCATGTTCCTTCCAATCATCACCAAGTAGGGGAAAAAGGTAATCGTACTTGGTTCATGGTCCTTACCTAATCGTACGGCACCGTCCATGCGCAATCGCTGTTGACCTCCACCCAATAGCCCAATTCCGGATGCATGAGAGTGAGATCGCTGACGCCTGGAAGCGCGTCAGGGACATAGAGTTTCCACTGATCCTGTACGTCGCTAGCGTCATACGTCCAAACGCACGCTAAATATGTCGAGATGCCAGCAAACGCTTCAGAGGGAGTACGTGAGATCGTATCGGGATACCCAACCAGATTCCAACCCTCATGCAGGATGATCTCGGTCTTCCAAGGCGTCTCCCCAGCGATGGGCAGATTAGCAGGAGCTGTCATGTGTATCCAGAAACCTATGGTCTCACTCATCTCGGTCAACTCACTGACGTAGGCCGGTGCATCAGGCGCGTACCTTTTCCACGGACTGCCGGGATCGCTACAGTCGTCGGCGAAAACAAGATCGTAGCTTCCACTGATCTCTGCCAGTACACTCTCGATGGCTGAGTCAAACGGCGTCCTGGGCAGAGACACCAGGTTCCAGCCCTCTGCCAACTCCAGTCCTGAGTCGTACTCGTATGCTCCGATATCCACGCTGCCGTCCAAGGATCGCAGGTTCCCATCCAAATCTTCGACAGGTGCGAGACCGACATTAGCTGCTCCAATCGCAGGGCTTCCCTGCCGCAGATGCAGGTCCACCTCGGGCCACCCGGACGCAAAGAGCGGATCAGATGTAACATTTCCTTGCCCCTGACCAGTGTAGGTTGTCCACGTCCCATTAGCTATCTCACCGCGAGAAAACCACGCATCGTGCCCCGTAACGAACTCTGCCAGAATCTCGCCATCCTCTCGACTCCAGTATAGGTTGTGATGTTCAGTCAGTGCCACATTCTCTCCCAGATAGAGACCAGTAGGCCCGCCCACCGCGGGGCCTGTGTTGAAGGCAAAGATGTTGTTGGCCAAGGTGAGAGTCACTGGGGCCGAGATGCCCGTCTCGTCGTTTGGATAACCTACGAGAAAGGCATAATTCCTGATGCTGTAGGCAGGGTCGTACATGTTGTAGGCTATCGTGTTGTTCACTACCTCGTATGTGGAAGGGAAAGCTCCTAGCATTGCCGGAAGTAGTCCTTGTCCCGTTACGAGGTTGTTCTCTACCCTTCCGCCAGCCCAGAGCTTGATCCCGGTGATATGGTTCCGCTCGACCC
>JAKLPW010000293.1 GCA_022013675.1 Anaerolineae bacterium
CTGCGGTTTGGATTGCAGGAGCGGTCTGCCTGTATCTCGGCCAACCGTTGCTGGGCCGAGGAATCGGGTGTGTGGATCGCCTGTAAGTGCCCTGTTGAGACAGAGAGTGGGGAACTTTAGGAGCAGGTTTGGGCACTTTCCTGTCCAACTCGCGGTAGGTTGCCTAAGTCCTATTCCACACCCTCCGGTGATCAGGGCTTGCCGTTCAAGCACTTTTGCAGTATACTTCTGATAGTAGGATTGTCGCCGGTGTACTGGTCGTGTTGGGCCTAGCCCTCACTCATAGCTTTCCTCACAGCTTGGGGGCCACTGCACGGCGATGGTACAGCAACGTTGGTAGCTAGTTCCGTTGTCACTCGGGGGGCGCAATGCCTGACGTCAAGCCTTCAGATGATAGGCCCAACGAAACCGGACAATTAGGGTCACAAGCCTCATCGTCTGGAGGATCCTCCTCCAAGCCTTCTCGCTTTGACTTCACAGGAGCGCTGAAGATCGCTGGCAGCCTCATCGCGGCGATTGCTGCGCTGTTGGCTGCCATGAATGGGGCCGATTGGCTGCGTCCCTCAGCTTCGACTCCGATTCCGATACCCTCTCATACGCTGGTGGCCACTCAGGTCGCCTCGTCCACTTCGACGCCCAGCCCGGTACCTCAGCCGACCGCGATCGTACTTCTCCCCACTGCGACCGCTGAAACGCAGTTGCCAGAGGGGACGCTGCTTATAGAGGATTTCAGCGATCCCAGCAGCGGTTGGGAAACGCAGGCCACGGAGGAGTACGCGTTGGAGTACGTAGAGGGAGAGTATCGCGTCATAGTCCATTCGCCCGATCTGGCTGCGTGGGGCAGACCGCCGCTGGCCTACGAGTTCACCGATCTAGTGATCGAGGTCGATGTGCGGCAAGTGTCCGGACCAGAGGAGGGAGACTACGGTCTGGTTGTGCGCAGTAAGGGGGTTTCCGATTTCTACCTTTTCGCTATCAGCAGTCATTACGGCATGTATTCCGTGCAGATGTCTCAGGGAGAGGCGTGGTCGGACTTAGCCGAATGGACCGAGTCGGCGGCGGTGCACCGAGAAGGGGAGGTGAACCACCTCAAGGTGGAGTGTCTGGGCAAAACGATGCGCTTCTATGCGAATGGGGAGCTCTTGACCGAGGTCACTGATACTACTTATCACTCCGGAAACGTGGGACTGTTGGCCGAGACGTTCGAGGAGGGTGGTTTGGTAGTGCGATTTGACAACGTGCGTGTGCAGGTGCTGAAGGGGTTCTGACCCAATAGCGAAAGGAGGCTGTCATGGCGAAATCGAAATGGTTCGACGCGGAATCGAACGAGCTGATGTTCTCCAAGTTCGTGACGCAGATGGATTCGTGGCAAGAGGCGATGGCCGATGGCGTGATCGAGCCACGGGAGATCGAGCAGCAGGTGGAACGGGTCGGGGAGTTGCTGCGCGCCCTTGAGCCCAAGCTCACTGGCGAACTCCACGAGGAAATCACCAATGTTTTCTATGAGATTGCCGTGCTGTATGGCCTGGTGCAAGTTGCCGAGATCACCCAGGCGGTAGAGAAAGGAGCAAGCTAGATGGCAAACCAAAGGGTGTATCATGCGCCAGACACAGATTTGCAGCACCTGGCTGACACGCTCTCGCAGTGGATGCAGTCGCAGGAGCTCGAAACGCAGGTGTTGCCCAACCCGGGGGGCTTGACGCTGCAGGCCCGACATACGAGCTGGGTTCAGCGCTGGGGCGGGGGCGTGGCTCTGAGCGTGATGATGATGAAGCATAACGAGAACCTGCAGGTGCAGGTGGAGACGAGTAAGTGGACCACGCAAGCGGTAAGCGGGGTCGCTGCGGCTATCATCTTCTGGCCGCTGCTGGCTCTCCCGGCCTACGCCGCATACAAGCAGAAGGAGCTCATTGATGGCACCTGGCAGTTCATCGGCCAGTACGTTGCCTCTGGAGGGCAGGTGAGTGTGCCCGCCATGGTTTCTGGGCCAGCAGCACAGTTCGCTGCAATGCCAACTCCCAGCGCGCAGGCAGCGTGCCCTTCGTGTGGTAAGCCGGTGCGCGCGGATGCCAAGTTCTGTCCGAACTGTGGCGACAAGCTGGAGCTGACCTGCAGTGAGTGCGGCGCTTCTTTGCGGGCGGGGTCTAAGTTCTGCGACAACTGTGGCGCGTCGGTGGAGGGTTAGGAGGAAGCTGTGGCACAAGGTAACAACACTCGGAAGCCACTCTTCTCCAAGTTCGGTGGAGGATTCCTGCGTTTCCTTTGGCGGTACTGGGCCCTGTTAGCCATAGCTATCCTTGGCTTGCTGGCAGGGTGGACTGGCTACCAGATGTGGAAGACGGGCTTCCCGGCAGCCATGGCGAGGGTCCCCCTATTGGTACTCTACCTGGCTCTCATCGTCGTGATCTTGGTGATCAAGTACGCGCTCAAGCGATACGCGAAGACGGCGATCAAGAAGGGCAAGGCGTCGCTGCAGAAGAAGGTTGCCAAAGAGGTGGTGGAAGAGAGCCTGGACCGAGCCGGGGACCTTGTGGATCAAGGTATGGACCGCGCCGGGGAGGCCGTGCAGAAGGGCGTTTCCGTGGCCAAGGATGCGATCTCTGACCTGGGGCGGGAAGTGCAAGATACCTGGGGCAGCTCTCATCGCCCGACATTCGAGTCGTCCACCACGCCGCAGGTTCTCCGCTGCCCAGCCTGCGGGCATGCCGTCCGTCGAGGAGCCAGGTTCTGTGCCAAATGTGGGGCACCCCTGAGCCCGACTTGCCCAAAGTGTGGCCGTAAGCTGCGTCCCGGCGCCAAGTTCTGCGACGGCTGCGGAGAGGTAGTGCGGCCCGGAGGCTAGTACTACAAGCTCGTCTAGCCGGACTGTCATTCTGAGCTTGGACACGGCGGCTGCGCGCTAATCATTGTGCAAGAAGCTGATCTTGTTTTCTAAGTAGCTGGGTAGCAGGCCAACCCCTGTTGGCTGTCTGCTGCAAGGACCCGCCCAACGGGGTTGGGCTGCTATCCGGCGTGAATGACTGGTGATCTGCCTTATGTTTCTTAGTAGCGATCGAGGGAGCGAAGAATCTCGTTCTAGGCAAGCAACGAGATTCGGGCCTGCGAGCAGAGGGAGCACATGGAGACGCGAGGAAAGCTAGATTGCTTCCCCAACCGAAGGCGTTACTTCTTGCCGTTAGCAGTAGAGGTGGTACATGAAAGGGATTCTCATACAGCGCGATTGCTTGCTGCGAGCTAGCGGCTACGATCCTTTGCGTCTGCCTGGGGACATAAAGCTCTCGGAGAGTACCCTGGAGGCTTTGCACAACCTGGCTGCCACGGGCCTTTTCATCATTCTGATGGGCAGGGATACTGCGCCTGGGGGCAATGAGTCCACAGAGAAACCAGACAAGGGCATTATGCGAAGGCTGGTGGGGATGGTAGCGGCGGGAGAGACCGAGGTGGAAGTGGATGCCCTGCTGGTTTGCTCCCATCCTGAGGAGGATGATTGCGCTTGCTGGGGGGCTCAGCCCGGCTATCTCCACGCGGCCGATGCCGCCCTGGATGCCCGGCTTAACGAATGTTACGTCGTTGGGGACTCGCGCCTGGACGTGAGCATGGCCTACGCGGGGGGATGTCGCCCGATATTCGTGTTGTCGGAGCGTTCCATTGGGCAGGTCTTCGGGGACCAACCCGAGCACAAAGATGTCCCTATAGCGGTCGACTTGAAGATGGCAGCACGGTACATCGAGCAGGAAGAGGAAACTGCGGAGCAGTTAGGAGGGCCCAGGGCCGTAACGGCACCGGCTATGGACACGGACTTCTTTGAAGCTGCCAGTCTGCTTCCGGAGGTGGTTCCTCTGTCTGCGCGAGCCAAGGCCCTACAGTCTGGGCGGCGCCGCGCCAAACTCCAGCCCTGGGAGATCCGGCGCTTGGTGGCCTCGGTTGTTGCTGGTGGCGTGGGGCTGAGCCTGGGAATAGCCTACCTCCTCACCCATCTCTACCGCCAACAACAGTTTCCGGACTGGGTGTGGTACGTAACTCTGCAGTTTATCCCCCGCCAGTTCCGGGGCCTCCTCTTCATAGTCTTTGGCCTTGGCGTCCTGGGTATCGCCCTGTGGGGCGCGTATCAGAAAATGGCGAACGGCCAGTTGGCGAGGCGGGGGAAAAGGCAGCAGTGAGAGCGGGCTGGCCAGGGGGGTGTGCCATCGGGCACTAGCGCTTTTTCCTGGCCGGTTCTCCGATGAGCAACGTGAGCAGGATACTGACCGCCGAGATGATCAGGGAGGTCAGAACAGCGGACCCGAAGTTGTCTACATGGAATGGGATACCGACGATATTCCCGAAACTGGCGGCCACTTGCAGCAGAACAGCGTTGATGATCAGAGTGAAGAGCCCCAAAGTCAGAATGATGAGGGGGCAGGATAGAAACTTCAGGAAGGGGCCGATAACGGCGTTGACCAGGCCGATGATAGCGGCCATAGTGAATAGTCCCGCCCATCCGCCATCGTACCCGATTCTCGTGTCGCCCAAGATGTAGATGGCGACATACAGGGCGATGGCGTTGATCAGCCAGCGAACCAGGATGCGTCTCATGAGGATGTTCTCCTTTTCGTAGTTGGTGTTGTCCCGTAAGCGGTGTCTGGCTACTCGATGAAGATCTCGACGCGCTCGCCGTCCTCTTCGTCCTCGGCATCCAGGATCTTTCCCTGTATGCCCTCCTTGATGGCTTTCCTGACCGCGCTCATGTCCTCTTCTTCCACGGTTGGGGCGAAGCGTGCGCCCATTTTCATGCCGACATTGACCAAACTCATAGGGATGTTGATATTGACTTTCCTTTTGCCTGTGGTGGTGTCTGTCACCCGGACACGGAACCAGCGGGCTGGTTCCGTCTTGGCGGCAGGCTCGTCCGTCTGGGCCTGATCCATAGCAGCCAGCAACTTGGCCGCCCCCGTAGCACTTATCTGCCCATCCGAAGCCATCTTCAGGATCTGCAGACGCTCTTCTCCGGTGGCCGCTCCACTAACCTGTGCTCTCTCCAGTGCCGTCAGCAGATTGGCTGCACCAGAGGCACTTATCTTTCCCTCGGCGACCATCTGCAATACCAGCAAGCGCTCCTCTTCTGTCGTCATTCTCTTTGACCTCCCTAGCAATGAGTGGGGGCACATGCGGATAGGGATGCAATCGTGTCCCTTTAGCTCGCTTCCGTATTCCGGGCAGGCTGTCTACTGGCCTTCCCTAGATCGAGAACCAGTTGGTCCAGAGTTCGGAGGATCTTGAAGCCTCTTCTTTCCATTTCCGTGATGAGTGGTCTGTCTTGCATAGACACCGTGGTGAAGATCGGCCTCGCTGGGTAGAGCGACAGGATGCTCAGGGCCGTCCTCACTATGATGTCTTCACACTGTCCCCGCGCGTCGGGATGTACCAACGCTGTGAGCTGATGTTGGCCGGATCGCCACCGGGCACACACCATCAAGTAGGCAGCCAGCCCTTTGTCAGTGAACAGGCCCAGTCGATGTGTATCGCGTTGGTCGCGCACCTTGTCAAATAGGTTCTCCATTAGCCACTGACTTCGGGTGCGCCGGAAATCGTTTAGCCGCATGGGTCTGATGCGTCGCACTTGGTCCGGTGTGACGGCCAGGGCGAGATCGAAAGTAGCTCGCCAATCCTGGCGCGTCAGCCTACGCATGTCGGTGGGTCTTTCGAATCCGGTGCTCCAGGTATCCTGGGCCGACAACTCTGAGAGCGTATCGTAACGCTCGAAGTCCATCCCGAGGTATAGCGCCTGGGCGGCGGCATTATCGGTGCGCACCTGCAGGCGAATGCGTCGTCCTCGGCGCAGACCGATCCACTCCAACGACCTCTCTGCAAGTCTGCGCGCTATGCCTCTTCCTCGGTAGTCCGGGTGTACGGCCACATTGCTCATGATCCATTGCCTGGGGATCTGTCGATCCTCGGAGAGGGTCACATTCCCCACCAGCCGTTCCCCTTCGACGTAGACGAACCCGTGCATTATAGGCGCGATCCTTTCCAATAACCAGAGAGCGGCTCCCAGGCGCGCCGTCTGCCGCATCTCTTGTACGATCCGGTTCTCGGTGGCCTGCAACTCCTGGCCAAAAGCCAGTTCCATCAGATCTGCCAGTTGATTGAGGTCAGTAGTTATGTCGAAAGACCGGATACCGCAGGTTGTTCTCTGTCTTTCTATGGTGCTGGTTACCATTTCCTCACCTGGGCGATCTTGCCACAAATCTCCGATAGAGGATTTCGATACCCCCCTTGGGGGCACATCGCCACAATGCAATTATAGCATTATCGGTGGGAAAGTGGTAATAGGAGGGGGACTCTCTACCTATCAATCCATTTCTCCACTACCGGCGCTCTGTACTCCTGCAACTCCTGCAGCAGTGCCGTGGGGGTATCCGCAACTAGAATCATGGAGCGATGCTCTCCTCTTATGAATCGCTCGGCGACAGTGTGGTTGAGGAAGTCAGTCAGCTTGTCGTAATAGCCGCAGGTATTGAGGAGCCCACACGGTTTATGATGTAACCCCAGTTGAGCCCACGTCAGCACTTCGAAGAACTCTTCCAACGTCCCCATTCCGCCCGGCAGAGCGATGAAGGCATCTCCTAGCTCGGCCATGATCGCTTTGCGTTCGTGCATGGAGTCAACTACTCGAACCTCTGTGAGTCCCCAATGGTCTATGCCCTTGTTGACAAACATGCGGGGTATGACACCGATCACCTCGCCGCCGCCTTCGAGGGCCCCATCGGCGAGCTGGCCCATCAGGCCCACGTTTGAGCCACCGTAGATCACTCCCAGGCCTTCGCCGGCCAGTACGCGTCCCAGCTCTCTGGCCGCCCTTGCATACTCCGGCTGCGCGCCGGGGCTCGATCCACAATACACGCACACTTTCTTCATGTCATTTCATCCTGGTGGGAAGGTATTTCCCTATTTATAGCATGAATGGCCCAAATGTTCAAGTTAGCCCGGGGGGATCCAGGCAAATTGAGATAAGAGAAGCCAGGGATTGAAAGCTCTGTCTGAATCTGAATCTAAAGCGTGCCCACAGGCACTGAATCCCGATGCACAGACCAGTCCCTGATGGTACTTCTCAGTTTCAGCCGGTGATATTCATTCACCGAGCGGTTTATCTCAAGTGTGCTCAATCAGCAGCACATGAATGATCCCGACAGGTATCTTCCGATTGTCGAATGCGAATGCCCAGCGCACTGGGCATTTGACATCCCTTGTGGGACGGGTGTACAATTCCTGTGAAGCTGGGAGAACTGTTGTGGGAGGGTCGCCTGGGGGATGTAGTTATGTTACTCTTTGAATGGGACGAGAATAAGGCCCGGCGGAACCTCGGGAAGCACGGTGTTTCCTTCGCAGAAGCCACTACAGTCTTTGGTGATACATTGTCTTTGACTGTCTGTGATCCTCTCCATTCGACCGGGGAGGAACGCTTTGTAACCGTTGGCCGATCCTTTCGGCATCGTACCCTGGTTGTCGTGCACACCGAGCGGGACGACTCTATTCGCATCATCAACGCCCGAGTTGCGACCCAGCGTGAGAGGAGGACTTATGAAGAAGGCGATCGAGACCAGGCATAACTCGGATATGATGGAGGAGTACGACTTCAGCGCGGGCGTTCGTGGCAAGTACGCTGAACGCTATGCAGAGGGTAGCAATGTGGTAGTCCTGGCTCCTGACGTAGCTGAGGTTTTCACCGACTCTGAGTCGGTGAACGAAACCTTGCGTATGCTAGCCAAACTCGTTCAGCAACGCGCGAGAGGTCTTGGCCCGAGGAACGCTCTGAAATGACTGCATAGGCGTCGGTGACCTGTCGGCCACCCGCGAGACGCTGCTGCCCGAAACGTCCAGTTCCAACGTCGGCAGGATCGATTCGGCGACCAGCCCCTGCTTACTGGTTCCGCACACTGTGCCCCCATCTTAGCAGCGCCCGTTTCGCTTCTTCCAGACTGTCCTCCTTGACCAACACGTAGTCCGTATCGTAGCTCGAGATCGCGAAGATGCTCACGCCGGCTTCAGCCAGAGGAACGGCCAGAGACGCCAGGATTCCGGTCAAGCCAAAATCGAGAGGCCCGACGACTTTCAGGCAGCGCCAGCCTCTTTCGGCTACCCACTGCGCCGGCACATTTCCATCCGGCAGAACAACCGAGGTCTCCTCATCGGTACAGGTAACCGACCAGAATCGAGCACCTTCAGGCCGCTGAGGCACAGGCTCACCGGGGGAAAGACGGCAAATCGCCAGGCTATC
>JAKLPW010000294.1 GCA_022013675.1 Anaerolineae bacterium
ATGTGCTACCATTGGTACACCCTCGGCGCAGTGTGGTGACGGTACACGACCTGGGTTATTTGTACTATCCGGAGGCCCATACGAGGCTGGCACATAGGTATCTGGATTGGTCTACGCGCTACAATGCACGTCACGCCGCGCACGTGATCGCCGATTCTCAGGCCACGCGCAGCGATCTAATGCGCCATTATCATGTGCCGGAGAGAAAGATATCTGTCGTCTATCCCGGTGGGGGCAGCCGCCTGGAGCCTGTGACCGAAGCCGGCAAGTTATCCGCCGTGAAGAGGCGCTATGATCTTCCGGACAGGTACCTGCTCTACGTGGGGACAATCCATCCCCGGAAGAACCTGCAGCGGTTGGTGGAAGCCTTCAATCTGCTCATACAATCGCCTGATGTCAACGATCTCTCTCTGGTGATCGCCGGGAAGAAGGGATGGCTGTATGAGAGTATCTTCCAGCAGACAGCAGAGCTGGGCTTGGGAGGCCGGGTGATCTTTCCGGGCTACGTGAAGTCGCACGATCTTTCGGCGCTGATGAGCGCCGCTGTAGCCTTTGTGTTGCCCAGTCTCTATGAAGGGTTTGGCCTGCCAGCGTGGGAGGCCATGGCTTGTGGCACGCCGGTGGTTTGTTCCAATGTCTCGGCGTTGCCGGAGGTAGTGGGTGACGCCGCCCTGTTGGTGGATCCTCTGGATGTCCCAGGGTTGACCGAGGCCATGCGGCGAATCGTCACCGACGGTGCACTGCGGCGAGAGCTACGTCAACGTGGCTTCAGGCAGGCATATCGCTTCTCATGGGAGCGCTGTGCGCGGGAGGTGTTGGACGTCTTGGAGATGGTTGGCAACTCGTAGTATTAGGCTTGGCGACGAGAAGCCTGGCAGAAGAGGATCGCAAGTGAACGAGCGAGTAGGTCCCCGGGCTATTAACGTCCTGGGGGTGCGCGTGCATGATGTGACCTACAATGAAGCTCTCGATATCATAGAAGGGTTTGTGGGCAGTACCGAGACACATCAAGTTGCTACCGTGAACCCCGAGTTCATCATGGCTGCCCAGGAAGATGAGGACTTCAAGGAGATATTGAATCAGGTCTCACTGGCCCTACCGGATGGAGTGGGATTATTGTGGGGGAGTCACATTCTGGGGCAACCCCTGCGTCAGCGGGTGGCCGGGGTGGATACGGTGGAGCGGCTGGCGGCCTTGTCTGCCAGGAAGGGGTACCGGCTTTTCTTGCTGGGCGCGGCTCCAGGAGTGGCGGAAGAAACTGCCCGCTGTCTCTGCTCCCGGTATTCAGGGCTGCAAGTGGTGGGCACTTGCGCTGGCTCTGCGGACGTGCAAGAGGAACCTGAAATACTGAAGCGTATCCACGATGCGCGGCCGGATTTCCTGTTGGTCGCGTATGGCGCACCGAAACAGGAGAAGTGGATCTACCGCAATCGGAGCACCCTGGGAGTGGCAATGGCCATGGGTGTGGGAGGTAGTTTCGACTTCATCTCTGGCCGTGCGGTGCGCGCTCCTCGCTGGATACGGCGGATAGGCTTGGAGTGGTTACATAGGCTCTATCGTGAGCCCTGGCGCTGGGAACGGATGCTGGCATTGCCCCGTTTTGCGGGATCCGTGTTGATGGAGGGTATTTCATCCCGTCTTGGGAGGTAGTAGCGACGATGATCAAGAAACGCATGATCGTACTGTTGGCCTTGTTGGTAGGAGTCCTGTGGGCCGGAGTGATGCCAGTCCATGCGGTGGACCCGGTGACCATTAACGTGGTCAAGGTTTATATCATCGTGCTGAACGATGGCCGTCTGGATGTGGAGTACAGTCTGATATTCACCGAGAACGAGGGGCGGAGCAAGATCAGTAATATGGGGCCTTTCGATACACCTCATACTGTCGTCACGTCCCAGGGAGATGGGCCCGATGGCCCCTTCGTCGTTACCTTGGCTCCTGGTGATCTGCCCAACCACTACCGACTTGATTTCGAACGGTCTACGAAGGCTGGGGAACAATATACCGTTGAAGTGCGCTACACCGTGGATCGTTCCGTCTTCGACACCACGCAAGTCAAAGATAGGGAGTATAGCACCATCGGATGGGCACCGTTTCAATGGGACCTCCCCATCGAGAAGCTGGAAATGTACTACGTGCTCCCGGTGGAGATCTCTGCCAGTATAACCGAGCCAGAGCAGGTAACGGACGAGGTGGTGGATGCCACCGACCTGCTGGTTGAGGATACCGGTCAGTATGATCGCTGGATCTACTTCTCTACTCCCGATGAGTCCACGGGTAAGAATTGGCTATCTATCTACATCGAGGAGAACGATCTTCCCCGGCAGTACCACATCGTGCCCAAGTTCTATCTCCCGGGCGAATTCATCACCGTTAGCAAGGATACTCCTATCCCCATATACGCGTCGACAGCCGAGCCGACATCCGAGCCGCAGCCGGTCGCGGGAGGGATTGGCCCAGCGGGAACGATGCTCATCTGCGTATTGGGCTTCATGGTCGCCACGGTGGTCGGCATCGTGGTGGTGCTGGCAGTGCGCCGCCGAAAAAAGCGAAAGCCCAAGTATGCGCCTCCTGAGATCGAGATAGAGACCTTCGAGATGGCCGGCGTCGTGCCAGATCTCAATGCTATCGAGGCGGCCTTCTATCTGGGCAACTCGACTAAGACCGTGGCTCTCATTGTTATGGCCCTGGAACAGCGGGGAGTCCTGACCATCATCAATCGGGTCCCGCTGCAACTGGAGATCACGAACCCGGGCTTGCCGATGAACACCTATGAGACCGCCCTGGTCAGAGCTATTCTGGAGGATGGCACCATAGACAAGGCTCAAATCCCGAGGATACTGGAGGCGGTGGCAAAGGCCGTGCAGCCCAAGATGTGGAACGCTGACCCCCGCGCAACCCGCGAGACGTACGAGCAGAGAATAGAAACTGCCTGGGGGGCGTTCCAACGGGACCGAGAGCTCGGCAGACCCATGGGGAGAGTCTACGATAGGCCCTATATTCCCTGGATAATCATCAGAGATCGCTATCGTCCACAGGCGACTCCTGGAGGGCAAGGAGTGGGCGACGCTCTGAGACCTGTGCTGGAGGCGGCGGAACAGGTTGTTACTCCCATTGAGCGCTTCGCCACGGAACTGACCCAGGGGGTCGAGGCCGCCATGACCGACGTGGTGGGAAGTGTGGAAGCCGGTATCGCCAGGCTGACCGGAAAAGAACCTGCGGCAGGGCAAGTGGGCTACGATGCCTGCCACACAGCCTGTCACAGCGCTTGCCATTCAGCTTGCGTCCACGATGCCTGCCATTCGGCCTGTGTGCATGACGCCTGCCACTCGGCCTGTCACTCCGCCTGTGTCTGCCACAGTGCCTGTCACAGTGCCTGCCATTCGGCCTGTGTGAGTAGTTTCTAGGCGGAGGTAAGAGAATTCTTTTGCAAAAGCAAACCATAGACATACAACAATTCGCGGTCGAGCTGGTAACCTCGACCAGGGAATACATCTACATCCGGCCCGAGGACGGGCTGCTCATCATGCGCCCCAACCGCATGCACCACCTGAACGAGGTGGCGCTGGAGTTGCTGCAACGGCTCTACGATGGGCACGAGGTGCCGGACGCGATGGCGGCAGTACGAGAGGTGGCCGCCAAGTACGAAGTGCCGGAGACGCGCGTTGAGGCCGATTTGCTCAATCTTCTGTATAGTGTTGCGGCCTTGCTGAAGGACAATGTGTGTGGCGCACCTTCGATCAAATCTACACCCTTTGGGAGTCACTACCGGGAGCTGCCGGTGCTCTCTGAGATTGCTCTGACCTACCGTTGCCAGAACCGCTGCACGTTCTGCTACGCAGACTCGCCGGAGCGCGGGCGCGAGGTGCCCGAGATGACCACCGCGCAGGTGCAGGTGGTCATCGACCGCATTTTCGATGAGGCGCATTGTCCCACGGTCTCCTTTACAGGCGGCGAGCCGACTCTGCGCAAGGACTTGCCTAAGCTCATCGCTTATGCCAAGGGTAAGGGCATGCGCGTCAATCTGATTACTAACGGGGTCCTCTGTGCCGATCCCGAGTTTGTGTCTTGCCTGGCGGACGCGGGTCTCGATTCAGCCCAGGTGAGCCTGGAAGGCGGCTGCGCGCCTGTCCATGATGCTGTGGTGCAACACCCCGGAGCCTTCGCGCGCTCGTCCAAGGCTGTCCACTTGCTGCGCGAGGCTGGGATCTACACCCATACCAACACCACTATCTGCGGAGGTAATCGAGATCACCTGCTGGAATTGGTGGACTACATCGCCGACGAGTTGGGATCCGAGTACTTCTCCATGAACATGGTCATTCGGACTGGCACTGCTCTGCGACATGATGAGGATGATGTCAGCTACAGCGAGATTGGAGAGATCATAGACAGCGTACAGCGCCGGGCGGAAGAGAAGGGGACGCGACTGGTCTGGTACTCGCCGGTGCCCTACTGCCTCTTCAACCCGATTGAGGCTGGGCTGGGGTCGAAATCGTGTGCGTGTGTGGACGGGTTGCTCTCGGTAAATCCTGCGGGTGAACTGATACCCTGCTCGAGCTTCGAGCAAGGCATTGGGAGTCTCCTGGAGCACTCCTTCGACGAGGTCTGGTACACGCGCACAGCCCGCTATTGGCGCCGCAAGGAGTTCCTGCCGCCGGTGTGCCAGCGCTGCGAACTCAAGCATATATGTTGTGGAGCCTGCCCTTTGTATTGGGATGAACGGGGGGGGTTCACTGAGCTGGATGGCGTGGCCCCTGGAGCACCATTGGGCGCGCATGCGATCTGGAATCTCAAACGACGCCTCTGGTCGCATACGAGAGGGGTGGGATTACAAGGCTTGCAGGAGCGTGGCTTGCGGAAGCGTGGCTTCCAGAAGCGTGCATTAGAAAGGAGCGAGCATGGCTAAAGAGACCAGACTTCCCCTGGGTGATTTCCATCGTTATGTATCGGAAGACCGCCGTCGCATAAAGGCAGTTTTTGATGAGGTCGAAGAAATCCAGTACCAGTTCAACGATCTTCATGCCCAGGAACTGGAGCGCTGGAAAGAGCAACTCGGTGTCTGCATTATGCTGCTGAAGAAAGACCCGGACCAGCTTCCCCCTGCGTTGGCTGAACTCATAGCCACGAAGCGAGAAGAAGCGCGGCGCGGCCTGCAGGAGGAAATTGACTCTCTCACGCAGGAGGTGGGCTCGCTGCGGAAGAAAGCTGACGAAGCCCTGTTGCAGGCCCAGTGTGAGATCGAAGCGCTGCGCACCGCCAATCCTCAACTGGATCGCCAAGAAGAGAACCTCAAGGCCCGGGTCGCAACGCTCGGTGATGAGATGAAAAGCCTGAACGATCAGCTTCACAGTCTGGGGCTGTTTCCCCTGGGCTGGCTGACGAACCTAGGGAAGAGAAGAAAGTTTAAGAAGCGCCTCGAGGGCTTGACGAGCAAGCGCGCTACAATGGTCCTTTCCCTGAACAACGTTCGCGAGAAGTGGGTGACTGCGAAGAAGGAGGCCGAGGAACGTCAGACGGCCCTTCGTCAACAATGGGAAGAGACGAGCGTCGAGGCTTCTCAACGTCAGGCACGGCAGGATTCTCTGTCCAACAACGCAGAGCGATTGAGTTTGCAACTAGGCCTGGAGCAGACACTGATAACCATGGAGGGTCCTCCCGTCAAGGATGGAGAGCTGGGAGAAGCCCTGCAGGCCATGGTACAGTTGAATAAGACGAAAGACGCGTATGAGCAGGGATTGAGAACGGTGGCTGAAGTGCTGGGATTGCTCAAAGGGCTACTCGAGGGCATGAACCGTTTCCTGCAGAGCGTGGGGAAGGTCTACGAGGAACAGAAACGCTATAAGCTCAAGCCCCTCACAGTGTCCCTTCCGTCCCAGGTAGCTGAGTTCCACGAAATGTGGCTGCCTTTCCAAAAACTGGTGAAGAACGAGAAGTACATGGGGCATCACCCGCTGGTGTTCAGCCGGGAGGTAAAGGATTTCACGGCCGAGCACTTGGGCGACGATCAGATAGAAGCAGTGTTCGTGGGGATGGGGGAGGCTCTCAAGCAGGCTACAAAGGCCTGGAAGTAGCGCGGGTTTTGATCCGCCGCAAGCGACTCATGTTAGAGAAGGAGAATCATCATGAAAAGGAGTTCTACAATCCTACTCATCGTAGCTGCCATTGTACTCATAACGTTCGGCCTGATCTTCCTCATGGGGTCTCAAGGCAAGGGGACAATCATCTTGACCGGTATGGCCCTTCTGGCTGGGGGCATTGTTCTGGTAGGCTGGGCGGTCAATCGTCTGCGGAGGCTGGCACAACTGGACCCCGATCAATTGGCTACGGACGCAGTGGAGTTGGCACAGAGGCTGGGGGGCGAGGTGACGGTGGCCCAAGTGCAGGCCGAACTCGATGTCTCGGGCAGATTGGCCGCGCAGGTGCTCGAAAGGCTGCGCAGCGAAGAGGCCTGTTACGTGGAGCACCGCGAGGACCGCACTGTGTTTGTCTTCAAGAGCCTTATGGCTTCCAAGGCCACAAAGCGATGTCCCTATTGTGGGGCGGATTTCTCGATACGGGATGCCAAGCGACAATGCCCCAACTGCGGAGCGATGTTGGAGATTACCAAAGTGTGAGCTAGTCAGCGCACGATGCGCTGACTGCTGACGCAAGGATGGCTATCAAGGTGAAAAGCGCGAAGCTGGGAAACTACGTGCTCCTGCTGTGCCTGGGCTGGTTGCTGGCGGGCATAGTTGTGACGTTTATGGGCGGATGTGGGAAAGCTCCTGCGCCAACGGCAGGCGCACACCGCCTCTCAGGCGTGGAGGACTCCCTCCCCTTGCATAATAGCGATATCTTGCCCTTGGTGATAAGCCCGGCCAACAGGTCGACCACCGTGTTACTATCCGATTTGCCCGCGCGCGACCTGGCAGATTTGGCTGCACGCCTCATACCGTCCCTAGGAGACCCCTTGTTGACTTGTCGGCCCGTCAATGTACAGCACAAGGTGGGAGACAAGGAGTCCTTCTGGATCAGCGATCAAAGCGCAGATGGTGGGCGTGAGATCGAGGCTACTCTTCGTTGCATAACCCCGCATCTTTACATGTGGCTCGAGGATGGTCTTGAGGTGAGCCAGGAGGATCTGGAGAGTTCGGCGCGCGTATTTGAGGAGCTTACGTATCCTATCAATCACAAGTACTTCGGGCTGGAGCGCAGCCCCGGGATTGACGGCGATGTGCATCTCTCTGTGCTCAATGCAAGCTTCCAGGGTGCGTCGGGATACTTCAATAGCGCCGATGGGTACTCCTGCCGGATTTATCCCTACAGCAACGAGCGCGAGATGGTCTATATCAATGTTGAGGCAGTGCGTCCGGGAACCAGTGCGTATCAGAGCACATTGGCCCACGAATTCCAGCACATTATTCATTGGCACGCTGATCCCAACGAGGAGACGTGGGTCAATGAAGGCGCGTCAGAGTTGGCGACCTCCCTGAACGGTTTCAAGGAGAACGGGCGCATTACAGCTTTTTCCCAATCGCCGGATACCCAACTCAACACTTGGGGCGAGGGGACAAGTAGTTCGTACGAGCACTACGGCGCGGCCCATCTGATGGTGCTCTACTTCTACGAACGTTTTGGCGAAGGCGTCCTGCGGGACCTGATCTCCTGCCAGGACAAGGGGATCGCGGGGTTCGACGCGATTCTGGGCCGACACGGCACGGGCTACACTTTCGAGGACCTCTACGCCGATTGGGTTGTTGCCAACTATCTCGACGATGTCAGCATCGGCGATGTCAGCATCGGGGGAGGAAAATATGGCTATCGAACCCTTAGCAAGGAATTGGAGTTCAGTCTAGCAGGAAGCCATGCGCAATACCCCGCCAGCGAGTCCGATACCGTGCACCAGTTCGGCACAGACTACGTCGAGATACTTCCGAACGAGGGCGATGTGGCGATAGAGTTCGAGGGGGCAAGTACAGTCCACCTTGTTGCCAACCAGCCCTATGACGGAGAGTACCAGTGGTGGTCCAACCGGGGCGATCTCAGTGACACCAAGCTAACCCGCGCCTTCGACCTTCGCGGAGTGGAGAAGGCCACCCTCGAGTATGCGCTCTGGTATGATATCGAGCCTGGATGGGACTACGCCTACGTGGAGGTGTCCACCGATGGAGGGCACAAGTGGAGCATCCTACGAGGCCAGCACTCCACCGATTTTAACCCCAACGGCATCGGCTTCGGCTGGGCCTATACGGGCATTTCGGGAGAGGGTCAGGGATCACATTGGGTACGCGAGCAGGTGGACCTTACTCCCTACGTAGGTCAGGAAGTGCAAGTACGTTTCGAGTACGTCACAGACGACGCTGTGAATCGGGACGGTCTGTGCATCGATGATATCGCTGTGCCTGAGATTGGCTATCATTCCGGTGCCGAGGATGATGATGATGGGGGATGGGTCGGCGAGGGGTTCGTGCGCACAGACAACATCCTGCCTCAGCGCTTTCTGGTGCAGGTGATCGAGTTCAGCGGCGGCGGCAAAGAGGTGGAAGTCCGCCGCATACCTCTCGAAGAGGATCGTCGTGGACGCATAGTCATCGAGGGATTCGGCTCCAGGATAGAGCGAGTCGTCCTCACCATATCCGGTATCACTCCCCTTACGACACAACTTGTCCCCTACCGGTGCCGCATCGAGGAGCTGCCTGAACGCTCGCAGTAGGCTGCGTGGCTAGGCCGGTGCGCAGAACGCACTCATTTGTGCCCACCCGGTGGATTACACTAGCCTGTGACTCGTGTATACCAAGCCCCCAGGGAGTGGGAGACCTCGGATCCCATCTCTACGCGCCGCCCTCTTCTCCCTGGCGACCGCGACCTGGTGAACGCCGGAAACGTTTCCTGATCTCCCTTTCGTAGCCCTGATCGCTGGGCTCGTACCAGTCGCCTTCGACTCCCTCGGGCAGATAGCGCTGTTCCACCCAGTGGCCGGGATAGGCATGAGGGTACTTGTATCCCTTACCGTGTCCCAGGGCGGCCCCGTCGCGGCTGGCGTCTTTGAGATGGTCGGGCACCGCGCCTGCTCCTTGCTCCCTTATCTCCTTTTTCGCCTGCCAGTAAGCACCTAAGCTGTTGGATTTTGGAGCCGTGGCCAGGTAGATCGTCGCTTCGGCCAGGTGATACTGGGCTTCGGGCAATCCGCACCATTCCAGGGCCTGCGCACAACCTGCCACCACGGAGATGGCCTGTGGGTCGGCAAGTCCAATGTCCTCTGCTGCCAGGATGAGTAAGCGTCGCATGATGAACCGGGCGTCTTCTCCCGCATGGATCATCTTGGCCAGCCAGTAGATGGCTGCATCGGGATCGCTCCCGCGTACGGACTTGATGAAGGCCGAGATGGTATCGTAGTGCTCGTCGCCAGACTTATCGTAGCGCACGACGCGCCGTTGAATGGAATCCTGAGCCACTGCCACGTCTATCCAGATAGTGCCGTCAGCATCTGGCTGCGTGGACTCCACGGCCAATTCTAGCGCATTGAGGGTCGTGCGCGCGTCGCCTCCCGACACGTGAGCCCAATGCTCCAAGGCTTCATCGGTGGCCTCGATGGAACGGCTGCCATAGCCCCGCGTCTCGTCTTCGAGGGCGAACTGCAGCAGGGTGACAATCTGTTCTTCGGATAGGGGGTGGAGTTGGAAAACGCGCGAGCGAGAGAGGAGAGGACCGATCACTTCGAAGTAGGGATTCTCCGTCGTGGCTCCGATGAGGATGATAGAGCCGTTCTCCACGTGCGGCAACAGCGCGTCTTGCTGCGCGCGGTTCCAGCGGTGGATCTCGTCTACCAGGAGTATCGTGCGCTGGCCATACATATCCCGGCGATCCTTGGCATCCTTCACCAACCGGCGGAGATCAGCTTTTCCCGCCAGAACGGCGCTGAGAGTCTCAAAGTGGCTCTGAGTGTAGCGGGCGATGATCGTCGCCAAAGTCGTCTTGCCGGTTCCGGGTGGTCCCCATAGGATGATGCTGGAGAAAAGCCGGTCTGCCTCGATAGCCCGGCGCAGTAGCTTCCCCGGCCCCACGATGTGCTCCTGGCCCACGAATTCGCCCAGAGTGCGGGGACGCATCCTCGCAGCCAGTGGGGCTGCCTGGGCTGTTTCCTCTCGTCTGGCATGGGAGAAGAGGTCTAAGTCATCTTCTTTTACCACGTATTCCTGTCTCCATCACGCATGATATAGTGTTCATCCTTGATTGTCGGTTCACGGTATCAGCGTTTCCTGTATCTCCGTAGCATCCAGACAGACAGGAGTCCTGCCAGTGCGCCCAGTCCAATCCACACACCGCGCCAGTCCATGGGCAGTTCAGATCTACCATCGGAGGCAATCGGAACCGTTGGGTCGATGTATTGATACAGTTGGTCCATTGCTGGTGTGGGAACCGTCGAAGAGTGTGCCAGGGACCTGAAATCGTCGGCCAGCTTCTTGAACTCGTCGCGGGCGACGTTGGCGTGTCCGGACATCCCCAGTTCGGCGTACTCGGTGTCGAGAATGCTTCGCAGCAAGGCGACAGGGAGCGTAAGACTTCCACATCCGGCTCATTGCTGCCTCCTGATGCCAAGTTTACCCGACACAGGGGCACGTTGTCAAACTGCTTTTCGAGCCTAAACCTCGCTGTCCCTGAACCCTGCCACCACCTGAAAACATGCGGTGTATCATTGCGGCATCTTGTCGGCCATGACGCAACGCTTTCCCAGTGCTACATGCGGCATGATACGCTCAGGAGCCGCGTTGGAGTTTCAGATTGATGAACATTTCAGAAGAGCAGTGATCTTGGCAGTGGTTCCCGAGGCTGAAGCCGTCGGCCTGAGAGGGCGAAGCCCTGCGGGCTGAATTCCAGCCTCGAAGAGGCTTGGCTCTTTCAGCGTGGGGGTTCAGCCCCGCGCTGCTGCTGCGTACCACGTCTTGGAAGTCACCCTTCAGTCCAAGTCATACTCCGGCCCTGACTCGAATAGGGTCATTTGACGTGGCCCACTCGGATCGTCAGGATCGAACGTGCGGGGCATGATGCTCTCGGTGACAATACCTCCCAGGCGATTGCTGGTCTTCATGATCGTGGGAATGCAGTACTCCACAGCAGATTCCCGTACCTGCTGGCCGTTGAAGCGCAGAATGTGCCAGTCCTGCCCTGTCAGATCGTTTTGTCGCTGATTGTCCAGAGGGATGCGGGCCCGGTCAGCGTGCCAGGTATCGCCATCG
>JAKLPW010000295.1 GCA_022013675.1 Anaerolineae bacterium
CAGCCTTTCAAGGACCCGGCCATGAGGCCGCGCATGAAGAATCGTCCCAGGAAGATATAAACTAGCAGAGTGGGCAGCGCGGCCATCAACGCGCCTGCCATCTGTACGTTCCACTCTACGATGTAGCTGCCCGCCAGGTTGTTCAGGCCGACGGTGATAGGCTGGGACTGGGGGTTGCTGGTGATCGTGACGGCGAACAGGAAGTCATTCCAGATGGAAGTGAACTGCCAGATCATCACCACCACGAAGCCTGGCAGCGATAGCGGGAACAGCACTCTCGTGTAGATCCCGAAGATCGTGGCCCCATCGATCTTGGCTGCCTCAATCAATTCGTTGGGCACATTGGCGTAGTAGTTACGAAAGATGAGGGTAGTAATGGGAATACCGTATACGACGTGGGCAAGAATCAGACCCGGAATACTGCCATAGAACCTGATGGGCAGCAACTGGCCGATCCACTTGAAACCAGGAAGCTCCCACAGAGCCCAGTGCGTCATCGGGTTCTGAACTGAAGTGAGCCACTGCAGGGATTTCACCAATGGGATGAGGATGCTCTGATAGGGGATGAACATACCGAACAACAGCAGCGGGAAGAGCAGATCGGAGCCTTTGAACTTCCACTTGGTCAGCACATAGCCATTGACGGACCCAAGCATGGCCGATATGATCGTAGCAGGGATGGTAAGATAGACGCTATTCATGAAGTTCACGTTGAGTCCCCGGAACCCCTCGGCCTCGCTGCCAAACCAGGCCTTCGTGAAGCTGTCGAAGTAGAACCCTGAGGGGAGATCCCACATCCGGTATAAGTTCACCTCGGCAAAGCTTTTCAAGCTCGTGACGACGAGAACGTACACTGGCATCATATAGAAGATGGCGAAGAGAATCAGAACGGCATAAAGCAATACGCGCCGCCAGTCCATCCCGCGTGCTCTGTCCGCAATGGTGGTCATAGCTCTGCCTCCGTACGGGTGCTATGTACGAGATACGGAACGATGAGGACAGCGACCATAGCCAGCAGAACAATGGCGATGGCAGCTCCACGGGCGAAGTGGTTGCCCCTGAAGGTAGTATCCCACATGTAGAATGCCGGCACATCACAGGAGAAGCCAATCCCGGAGCCAGTCATGGCTACGATGAGGTCATATATCTTGAGCGAAATGTGCCCCAGGATGATGACCGCACTGAGAGTGATCGGCTGTAGAAGAGGCAGTAGAATATACCGAAGTATCTGCCCCTCAGTGGCACCGTCCACGCGCGCCGCTTCACGCAGTGCCTCTGGAATACCCCGCAGACCGGCCAAGTACAGTGCCATGGTGTAGCCGGACATCTGCCATGTGGCGGCGATAGCCACAGCCTTGATGCCTATCTGGGGATCCGTGTACCAGCCACTCTTGAGGAAACCAAGCCCCATCATATCGAATAGCAGGTTGACCCCCGCGCTCCCCATCTCAACGCTGCCAGGATTTAGCAACCACCGCCAGGCCACTCCGGTGACTATGAAGGATATGGACATGGGGAAAAGATAGATGCCCCGGAAGAAACCCTCCCCCCTGATACGCTGATCGAGCAGAATGGCCAGCAGAAGGCCGCTGAGCAAGCAGGCTATCAGAAACAGCACCGTGAATACAACCGTGTTGCGCAGGTCAATCTGAAATCGCTGATTGGCAAACAGGCTCTGATAGTTCTTCAGTCCGGCGAAGGTGAAGTCCGGCATGAGTTGATCCCATTCGGTCAACGAAGCGTATCCTGTCCAGCCGATGAAGCCATAGACAAAGATAGCAATGGCAATCGCCGAGGGCGACACCAGCAGAACCGAGACGACCCGCTCCCAGTTGATACGTCGCACGTGAGTCCTCCACAAAGGGAGCGAGGCAGCCCTCGTCGAGTTTGGGCTGCCTCGCTGATGCACATGAGCTACTTGCAGATACCTGCATCGACGCAGGCTTGCTGCAGAGCCGCCTGCGTTCCGGCTACATCGCCGCTGGCCACGAACAGGGTGATGATGTCCTTGTAGTCCGTGACCCAGGACTCCACCGCTGCCGCGCCATGCACCACGCTAGCCACGATGGCGTCCTTGCCCCAATCTACCGCGGCCGACTGCAGATACTCGTTGAAGAGTGCGGGATTGCAGTCCGTGCGCGCACAGATGGAGCCCTTCTGCGGGTTGAAGGCTTCCTGGCCAGCCAGGGAACCACAGACCTTCGCCCAGTTCATGGCATTCTCGGCATTGGGGGAACCCGCCGGTATGGCAAAGGTGTCCGAGAGAGCCACGAAGATGCCCGTGGCACCGGGCGAGGGAGCCCACCCATACTCGGTGTAGCCCTTGGACTGGAACCAACCATTGGTCCAGTCGCCCATGATCATCATGCCGCCCTTGCCGCCAATCAGGTACTCCCCAGCCCCATCCCAGGTGAGAGCCGGATGATCCGCATTTAGGTAGCCGATCATCCTCTTGAAGTTCTCCAACGCCTGCGTAACCGCTGGATCGGTCCACGGCGTCTCGCCGGTCCAAAGGCCGTTGTATATCTCGGCGCCGACGGAGCCAGCCAGCACGTCTTCGAACACGTGGGCCGCCTCCCAGCCATCCTTAGTGCCCATCACGTAGGGCGCGATACCCTCGGCCTTGAGCTTATCGCACACGGCGAAGAACTCATCGAAGGTGGTGGGTGCAGTCAGGCCGTATTTTTCGAAGACGCCCTTGTCATACCAGAGCACATTAGAGCGATGGATATTGACCGGCACTCCCCAGTAGTGGTCCTTGTATTTCAGAAGCGTCAGTAGGTCTGCTGGGAAAACGTCCTCCAACCCTTCGGAGGCATAAACATCATCCAACGGCGCCAGGTACTCCTCTGGGCTGTAAGTCTCCACCTCCAGGCCAGCGTGCAACTGGAAGGTATCCGGGGGATCGCCACCGATCAGGCGGGTCGCCAGCACGGCCTTGAAGTTCGTGCCCGCGCCACCGGCCACCGTGGCATTCACGATCTCAACGTCGGGGTACTTCTCCTTGTAGATCTTGAACATGCCGTTGAGGCCCTCAGCCTCACCTCCGGCTGTCCACCAACTACCGACCACGAGCTGTCCCTTGGCCCCCACAGCGTAGAGCATCTCGGGCTTGCTCTTATCGTACGTCGCCAAGAACGCTTCAGCATCGGCCGCGCTGGGGACCCACACTTTCCAGCCAGGCTCAATGAGGTCAGCGTTGATGATCTTGGCGAAAGAGCTATCCGTTAGGTATTTGCTGTTGGTGGCCGCCATGATGGCGGGCCAGGAGTAGGGGTTGCCCAGGTACTTGTCGGCTATCTTGGACAGCCAGTCGCCAGCAAGCACGGTGTATTCCTGCCCCGCATCGGCAGAGGGAAGCGCCAGGGCAGCAGGAGCGAAGACTCCCAGTACGACGACAATCATAATCAAACTAACAAGCTTCTTCACTTTTGTCCTCCTCTTAGAGAGACTAATCAATCTGTTTCACCATTGACCTACAGAACAACCTGTACCTCTCGTTATCGTTGCAGTATCACATCCCCCCTTTCCCTGGCCAATGCCTGGCTGGCCGGTTAGCGTGCGCAACGGAAGCCGATGTCGTCGTTGGCCGCCGTGACGCTGGTGGCATTGCGCACTGATGCGCGCACGAAGTCATCCGTCTCGAACCACCCGCCACCTCTCAGCGCCCTGTACTGCTCCCCATAATACGGTGACCGGTAACTGCTGCTGGGATAAGCCTCATACCAATCAGCTACCCACTCCCAGACATTGCCGGCCATGTCCTCTACGCCATACGCGCTGGTCCCGCTGGCGTAGCTGCCAACCGCTGTTGTGCCTCGAATACCACTATCTTTACCATTGAGTTTGCTGGGATCGTATTCGTTTCCCCAGGGATACAGCCGACCGTCGGTGCCCCGAGCGGCCTTCTCCCATTCGGCCTCGGTGGGCAACCGCTTCTCGCACCACTCGCAGTAAGCCTTGGCGTCGTTCCAACTGACGTACACCGCCGGATGGCCTTCCTTGTCCTGTGCAGCGTCCCGCCAGAATCTCGAGAGTCCCTCCTTCTCGGCATCCGTCTCGTGGCCAACGGCCTCCACAAAAACGGCGAAATCAGCGTTGGTCACCTCGAACTTATCAATCTCGAAAGCGGGCAGGTCTACCTCGTGAGCTGGCGCTTCATCGTCACGGCCCGCGTCGTTGCCCATCACGAAAGATCCGGCTGTAATCTCGATCATAATATCCGTCACACCAGGCCCCTTTTCTTCCTCTTCGATCTCTTCGACGGTGGGCAGGGGGGTCGGCGTGGGAGGGGAGGGCATGGGCGTATCGGTGGGCACGATCTGAGCTTGCGTGGCTTCCGGCAAAGGCGTCTTGAACTCTATGGTTGGTTCCTTGGTTGGGATGGGGGTTGCCGTCGGCGAAGGACCGCAGCTCACAACCAGAGCCCCAACCACGAAGAGCAGGATTAGCAAGTACCATTTCGACTTAGACATCCTTGTCTCTCCTTACTATACTGATTTCAGTTTGCGGAGCTGCCCCGCACTGCTCCCCCTGTTGGTCAGGGTTATTGAGAGTGACCATTGTTAGTACTGATAGATGATTCTAGATCGACGGCAATTGGATTATATCATGCCGCTGCCGCAATGTCAATCCCAAGTGCTGGAAAAACCGGCAAATCACAGTGTTTTCACGACTTTGCGGCAACGGAGGGAACATGGCCGACGCTTTGCACATCTCCGGCGAACTACTCAAGCCCTACCTTCAGCCCCGTCCCTTGGCCAACCATGAGCGCCGACGACTGCACCGAGAGCCTGACAGCGACCTGTTGACCGCACACATGCAGGGCGGATTGCGGGCTATCGTGCTAGGAGCCAATCCTTCCCTCGCCAGTGCCGCAGACAACGACTTTGTCGCGCCCCACATGGGACCGGCTCAACAACTACATGCCCTGGCGCGTCCCGGCGACGTCCTGCTGGGCATCAGCACCAGCGGAGAAGCTCGCAATGTAAGCCTCTTGGCCAGCGTCGCGCAGGCCAAGGGATTGACGGTGATCGCCCTCACGGGAAGAGACGGGGGGCTCTCTGGCAAAGCGGGCGCACATCGCCCTTCGCGCTCCATCGCAGCGCGTGGACCGTGTCCAGGAAGAGCATATCTCCCTGTACCATTGCCTGTGCGAGATGCTCGAGGTGGGCTTCTGGAGGGAGGACAGCGATGATTGAACACCTGCCGCGACAACGGCTGATCGATATCCTTGAGGCCTGCACCACACTGCGCGTGGCCGTCGTGGGAGACTGCTGCCTGGATGCCTGCTGATATGCGGATATGACTCGCGCAGAGTTATCCCGCGAAGCCCCATTATATACCCGCCCGGTGTATATTACCCTGGGCAAGAGTGGAGTGCTCCTGTTCGAGGGGGAAAGCCCACGTTCGATACCCGCAGCACGGGTGAAGCCGCCTCTGGACACCGTGGGGGCAGGAGACGCCTTTCTGAGTACCCTCACGGCAAGCCTTGCCGCGCACGCAACTCCATGGGAAGCTGGCGTGCTGGCAAACCTGGCGGCCGGGGTAGTAGTGTGCAAACTCCGTCAGACCGGCACGGCGTCGCCAGAGGAGATCTTGGGGCTATTCGATCGACAAGGCACCGGGCATGCCTCATACAAGGTTAAGGGCTGTCTGTGCGTCTTGCACCCCGATGCGGTAACTGGACTAAGCCATATCCACGGGGAGAGAACATGCGTGCAGCCCGAGTCTCCCCTCCCCGTTAACAGGAGAGGATCGCTGGAAGCATTTCTCGAGTATCTGACGTGCAACATAGCCAGAACCTTCTGGCTTGCTCATGGACACACGCAACGTCGCACGCGCAACGGCCCGATTGCGCAGGTCGTGATCGTCTAGCCCTTTCACAGTATCACTGTCAGCATACCACATCTCCCCGCACGAACGCGGCCGTGCGTGGGTCCCTGGGTGCAGCGAAGAACTGCTCCACTGGCGCAACTTCCACAATCCTCCCCTGCAGCATAAACGCCACCCGGTTGGCCAGCCTGTGCGCCTGGAAAACGTTGTGCGTCACCAGCACGATTGTGGTGTCGTGCTGGTCACTCAACTGGCGTATGATCCCTTCGATCAGGCCGATATTGTACGGATCGAGGTTGGCGGTCGGTTCGTCCAGCAGCAGCACTCGGGGCCGCACCGCCAGCGCTCGGGCCAGCGCTACCCGCTGAGCTTCACCACCAGAGAGCGTTCGGGCCGAGGCGCGAGCCAGGTCCGCGAGCCGCACCTGTGCCAGTGCTTCACGGACCCGCTCTCCGGTG
The DNA here is from genome assembly GCA_022013675.1 of Anaerolineae bacterium. Classification (GTDB taxonomy): domain Bacteria; phylum Chloroflexota; class Anaerolineae; order JAKLPW01; family JAKLPW01; genus JAKLPW01. The sequence goes on from JAKLPW010000295.1 coordinate 6,294, forward strand.
TCCCGCTCCCGGCGCAACTGCAGCCCGTAGGCCACGTTGGCCGCCACGCTGCGGTTCAGCAGCACAGACCGCTGGAACACCAAGGTCACCTGACGACGCCAATCCAGAGGCACCTCCCGGCCGTTAAGCGGGGTCAGTCCCCCCCCCAGAGGAGCGAAAGCCAACTGTCCACGGTCCGGTGGTTCCAGGAAACCCAACAGCCGCAGCAGGGTGCTCTTGCCCGCGCCGTTGGGGCCGACGATACCCAGCACCTTACCTCGGTAGATGGTCAGATCACTAACGCGCAGCACTTCCTGCCCGGCATACGCTTTCACCACCCCTTGCAGCCGGTATACAGGGGACACGTCTCTGTCAGACACGCCGCACCTCACCACCTTGCAGCAGCAACATCAGCAGATTGGTTAGAAAAGAGAACGTCAACAACACAATGCCCAGGGCCAACGCCAGGTCAAAGTTGCCTTTGCGCGTTTCCAGCAGCACCGCCGTGGTAAGCACGCGAGTGCGGCCCTCGATATTACCGCCAACCAGCATCACCGCACCCACTTCAGAGATGATACCGCCGAAACCGGCGATCACAGAGGCCACCACCCCCGTCCGTGCCTCCATCAAGATAGTCAGAGTTGCCTGATGGGCGGTTGCACCCAGTGACTGGACCTGCTGGCGCAGGTCGGGGTCCACACTCCTGACAGACGTCATAGTAAAGCCCGCCACCAGCGGGAAAGCGATGATCGTCTGCGCGATGATCATCGCCTTGGGTGTGAAAAGCCAGCCCAGCCCTTCGAAGGGACCGCTGCGCGACAGCATGAGGTAAACGAAGAGACCCACTACCACCGGCGGCAGCCCCATGCCTGTGTAGAGCAACGCTACCAGCAGCCCACGACCACGAAAATGATGCAGTCCCAGCCATGCCCCGACGGAGATGCCTGCCACTGCGCTGAAAAGCAGCGCGATCCCGCTTACTTTCAGAGAGAGGGAGATGATTCCTATCAATGCGGGATCACGCGCCACCATCAGATGGACAGCCTGCACCAACGCCTGCCAAAGACCACTCATCGCTTAGCCTCCCCCTGTGCCAGGCGATAGGGTTGCGAATTCGGGTAGAACAACGGCTGCCCGAACTCCTCTATCCCGTATTCGCCGATCATGTCTTGCACAGGCACTGAAATCATCCAGTCCACCAACTGTTGGGCTAGCGTCTCATCGACCCATGGAAACCGATCCGGATTCAGTGGCAACACGCCGTAGGGGTTACGTAGTCCAGCATCCGTGTTCTCAGCAATGGTTTCCCCACCTACCATTATGACGAGGTTCGGGAGCTTCGTTCGCATGGCCAGGTAGGTGCCACGGTCAGCCAGCGTGTAGTCCAGGTCTTCATTGGCAAAGATCAGTGTGCTGCCCATGCCCTGCCCGAGGGACTTGTACCAAGCGTCGTCAGCACCAGGCTCCAGACCGGCAGCCCTCCAGAGCGCCCTCTCCTTGATATGCGTACCGGAGTCGTCGCCGCGCGAGGCAAAGCCCGCGCCCACCTCGGCGATGCGGGCAAAGGCCCCAGCCGCCTCCTTCATCCCCTTGACACCAGCCGGGTCGTTCCCCGGCCCGACGATGATGAAGTCATTGTACATCACATCGTGGCGCATTTGAGCGTAGCCATCCGCCACGAACTTGTCCTCGCGCGTCGGGGCGTGCACCAGCAGCACATCAGCATCGCCTTTCTCGCCCATAGCCAGCGCCTGGCCGGTGCCCACTGCTATCACATCCACACGGGCGTTGTACTTGCGGTTGAAATCAGGCAAGATCGCATCCAGCAGGCCAGAATCAGCGGTACTGGTGGTAGTCGCCAACCACAGAACGGTGGGCTCGGACTCCGCGGGGGCTGCTGGGACGCACGCGGCCGGGGACACCATCAGTATGAATCCAGTCAAGAAGCATGGCAGTAGCCGCATGACCTTCTGCAGTCCCTCAATAGCACGCACCATCCATCTGTTCCTTTCTCCGTTTCGTATGTCGATGCCAGTTGGATGCGTGGGCATCCCTCATTCCTCGGCGGCCAGAACGCTCTGCAGCGAGGCGATGGCCACCTCCAGCATCGACTCGTCCGGCTCACGCGTGGTCAGGCGCTGTAGCGCCAGGCCCGGTGCTACCAGGGCCTTCACGAGAGGATTGTCGTAGTGGCGAGCACCGAACTTCATGAGCTCGTAGGAGATGCCCGCCACGATGGGAATCGTGATCAGGCGGGAGGCGAGGCGAATGAGCAAGGGCGGACGGCCCATGGGAGCGGTGATGAGAATGTATATCACCAGGACAATGAGAAGAAAACCGGTGCCGCAGCGGGTGTGGGCCGTGCTGTACTTTGCGACAGTGGCTGGCTCCAGCGTAGCCCCGTCCTCGTAGGCATTGATGGTCTTGTGCTCCGCGCCATGATAGGCGAAGACGCGGCGAATGTCCGGCATAAGCCCGATAGCGGCTATGTAGCCGATGAAGAGCAGAATACGAATCACTCCCTCGATGGCACTGCTGGCCAGTGACGAGGAGATGTACTGATCCACGAGGCTGACGAGAAACATGGGGAGCAGGAAGAAAAGACCTGCGCCCAGGGCGAGACTCAGGGCCATCGTGCCCCACGCGACCGGGCCGGAGAACTCCACGCCCTCCTCCTCACCCAAGGCGACGTCCGCAGAACGCATGAGAGCCCGAATACCCAGCACCAAGGCGTCCCACAGGGAGGTCAGCCCCCTCAGGACAGGAATCTTGCTAATAGGGCCCTGATAGATGAAGGCGTTCAACGGTTCCCGCTGTACTACGATCTGACCGGAGGGGTCGCGCACGGCAATAGCGACGCTCTTGCTGCCACGCATCATGACCCCTTCTATGATAGCCTGTCCCCCATAGCTAAACTCTGCCAACTACTCCCGCTCCTTCCCCGGAACCTCATGATGCAGCCTGCATCGGGCTTCGTACACTTCACTGGCACCCACCATAATCACAGGATCATCGTACCTGGCAGGCCTCCCATCAATCAGACGCTGCGTTCGGCTCGCTGGGGCTCCGCACACCATACAAATGGCCTGCAGCTTCTCCACCATTTCAGCCATAGCCATGAGCAAAGGCATGGGGCCAAAGGGCTCGCCCCGGAAGTCCATATCCAGCCCGGCAACGATCACGCGCTTGCCTTGGTCTGCCAGAGTGTTACACGCGTTGGCAACGCTCCAATCGAAGAACTGCACCTCGTCAATGGCGACCACCTGAGTGTCCGCCTCTACCAATCCCAGGACTGCGGCGGCATCTTTGACGACCACGGCCTTAGTTTCTAATCCGCTGTGAGAAGCCACCTTCTTCTGGGCGTAGCGCGTATCCAGGGCATGTTTGAAGACCTGCACCTTCTGACGGGCGATCTCCGCCCGCTTGATGCGTCGGATAAGCTCCTCCGTCTTGCCACTGAACATGCTTCCGCAGATCAATTCGATCCATCCCCCGTCGTAGCGCAGATAGCTCACGCTCCCCTCCCTGTTGCCTGGAATGAAAAAGAGGCAGACACTAATTGCGCTCTGCCTCTTCTAAGTACTTTCAATCAATAGGCTCCAGAATGTTCTGGATGACTACTCATCACCCGTGGGCTCTGTAGCAGCAGCTTCCGGCGCTTCTGCTTCCTTCTTAGCCTTCGGCTTGCTCGCTGTGCGCTTCTTGGCGGGAGCTTCGGCCTCCTTGGCCTCCGCAGTCTCTGCCTCCGCAGCTTCCGGCGCTTCTGCTTCCTTCTTAGCCTTTGGCTTGCTCGCTTTGCGCTTCTTCGCGGGAGCTACGGCCTCCTTGGCCTCCGCAGTCTCTGCCTCCGCAGTCTCTGCCTCAGCAGTTTCCACTACCTCTGCCTTCTTCGGAGCCTTTGGCTTGCTCGCTGTGCGCTTCTTGGCGGGAGCTTCGGCCTCCTTGGCCTCCGCAGTCTCTGCCTCAGCAGCTTCCACTACCTCTGCCTTCTTCGGAGCCTTTGGCTTGCTCGCTTTGCGCTTCTTCGCGGGAGCTACGGCCTCCTCAACAACAGCGACCTCTACGGTCTCGGGAGCAACCTCTTCCTCATCTAGGATCACCTCGATCTTCTTAGCAGGCTTGCGCGCCGCGGCCATCACCGCCAGATCGTCGGCTATCACGCGCCCCTTCTCTGCACGACGCGTGAAGCGCTCTACCTGACCAGCGGTATCCACGATGCGCATCTCGCCGGTGAAGAAGGGATGGCACTTTGAGCAAATGTCAGTGCGAATGGCCTCCTGGGTAGCACCGGTGACCCAGGTGTTTCCGCAGGCACACCTGACCGCAGCCTCAGGATAGTATTGGGGATGGATATCTTTCTTCACTTCAGCCACGACCTTTCCAAGTACACGCTGATTCTCTTCTTCTTTCTGGTGGCATGTTCAAACTTCACATACCCGTCAATCGTGGCGAATATGGTGTGATCCTTGCCTATGCCAACATTGGCGCCAGGATGAAACTTGGTCCCGCGCTGACGTACGATGATCGTGCCACTACGCACGGCCTCGCCGTCGTATCGCTTCACACCCAAGCGCTTCGAATTGCTATCACGCCCGTTGCGACTCGAGCCGCCACCTGTTTTATGAGCCATCTCTTCTTCTCCTACCGTTTATCCTTACAGAGACCGCTACGCCCGTATCTCACCGATCCGCAGCCGCGTGAACGCCTGGCGGTGACCCTTTTTTCGCCGGTAGCGCTCTCTGGTCTTGTACTTGAACACGATCACCTTGCGACGCCGAGCCTGAAGTACCACCGTGGCCGAGACCATCGCCCCTTCCACCGTGGGAGTTCCGGCTACCATCTTATCATCATCCACCACAAGAAGCACCCGATCCAGTTCGACGGTCTCCCCGACCTCCTGGGGAAGCTTCTCGACCTCGATAGTCTGGCCTTCCATGACCTTGTACTGCTTCCCACCCGTTTCTATGACTGCATACACGCTTATCCCTACCTCCACGGCGTGAACCAATATCATCATAATCAACTCTCGCCTGATGCTCAGCGAGAGTTGAGGACATGCTTATCTCGATAGCTCCTAGATTATACCAACTTCCTTTATAGCTGTCAAAATCGTGTCTCCCTCTTCCCTTTCCTCATCGGCTATGGTATAATGGCCTTATTGAAAAAACATTCGCTTTGTGATATAGTCTGTGTAAGAGTATTAGTCATGGCGAACTGTTCGTCCTGAAAAACGCATCGGGGCTCACTTACATCTGGAGTCCGATAAAAAGGAATGGGCAATGACCATGCCGACGAGGAGCACCTCCTCAAATTGCGAGACATCGGCGTCCAGGAGACTCGCTTCAACCTGGCGGCCACCAATTACAGCCAGAACGCCTTGAGCAAGGTTGAACTGGCCAGAGGCATACTAGAACAGGTAGCCGTGGAAGTGCCCTGCTACCCCCCTCAGAAAGAACGACTGATGGGATGCCTCGCAGAGCTGGACCGTATTGGCATAGACCAGCTCAACTTGCAGGAACTCCTGGCTACCGACGCCAACGTGCATACTCTTGAAGGAGAAGGCTACCAGTCCGGCATGTTGTTCGCCAAGAGATACTTCCTCTATGGAAGCCGCAAGATGACCTACGAGGTCATGCGATACTGCGTCGAGCAAGACTATTCCTTCACCATCAACGATTGTTCGGCCAGCAAGTTCGGCGCAAAGTGATGGTGGGATCGGAGCACGGGCGAAGTAAACAGTTTGCCAAGTATTTCTACTACGGACCTGAGTTCCTTCAGCATGTCAGACTTCAGGCTCGTACACCTTACCGTTTGTAACCTTCTAAACGAAAGGAGTCAGATAATCATGTCCCGATGCACCCTAGCTGTCCTAATCCTGCTTCTTGTTCCGATCTTGGGGCTCTTGGTCATTATGCTCTGGGTGTGGTTACAGCGCACCCCCAAGCAAAAGGAAATCCCCCTGGCCCAGAAAGAAGAAACAAAACCAGCCACGACCGTAGCATCAGTCGCCGCGACCGCAGCATCACGCGCTGCCGCCGCGCCAGCCACGCCCGCGGAACCGGCCGTGCCGCCGAAGCCCGATGATCTCAAGCGCATTGAGGGCATTGGTCCCAAGATATCCGCTTTGCTTCAGGAAGCCGGAATCAGTACCTTCGCCCAACTAGCTGCTGCTGAGGCGAGTCGCCTGGAGGAGATCCTTGCAGAGGCCGGCCTCTCAGCACTGGCAAAGCCCGCCACCTGGCCCGAGCAAGCAAGCCTCGCGGCTGCCGGTGACTGGGAAGCGCTTGAGGCCCTGCAAAACGAACTCAAGGGGGGGCGGCGAGTCTGAGCAGCCCTGCTAATGGTGTCCCACTCATTCTCAAGGGGGGATAATCGTGCTGAAGGATTTCAAAGCATTCGTTCTGCGTGGGAACGTGATGGATCTGGCAGTAGGCGTCATCCTGGGGACTGCCTTTGGCGCCATCGTCAAGTCACTGGTGAATGACGTCATCATGCCACCCATCGGCCTTCTACTGGGAGGAGTAGATTTCTCTAACCTCTTCCTCCTGCTCAAAGCAGGCTCTCCGACTCCGCCTTACGCATCACTGGCCGATGCACAGGCAGCCGGGGCGGTGACGGTCAACTATGGCGTATTCGTCAATGCCATCATCAGCTTCCTTATAGTCGCCTTTGTGATATTCCTGCTCATTCGCAGTCTCAACCGGATGACACAGAAAGAGGAAGCTGCACCCGCCGAGCCTACCACGAAAGAGTGCCCGTACTGCCTATCCACCATCCCGATCAAGGCTACCCGTTGCGCACATTGCACCTCTGACCTGTCAGTGACATAGGTTCAGCCTTCGTACCCGGCTACTGGGATCAAACTGAGGGAACCGATCATGCACCAGACGCAGTTAGACAATCGCCTGGCTTACATCGACACGCATCTCGCCGGGATCGAAGCAAGCTACTCCGCCTGGAACCAGGAACTCGCCCAGATGAGCAAGTATCTTACCGAGAATGGTGTGGACTTCTGGGCCTCCCTCGACGCCGCGCACGAGATGTACAAGGAGAGTATTAAGAGCGGCGACTGTCCTGTCGATTTCGATGAACTCCACGAATTGCTGGATGAGCTCTATGGATCCCACCCTCCAGGGCTCCTTGACAAGAAGAACTCTCTGAGCGATACTAGTGTGGAAGAATGTCCGTGTAGGGTAGAGTCGGGCATAGTTGAATTCGGAGAAGCGTGACTGGACCTCGGCTCAGTCATACGGATAGCCATGTGGCAGGAAGGCTTGACTAGACTACGAGAAGGAGTGGAGACAATGAGTCCCCGCGAAACTTTTGACCGCGCGCTTGGTCGACTTAGGGATGACTTGCTAATGCTGGGCAGCATGACCGAAAAGGCCATCCTGAGGTCCATTGAGTCCCTCAAGATGAGGGACCTGGAGGCTGCCAGAGAGATCATAGCAGACGACATCGAGATCAACAACAAACGTTTCGATATCGAGGAGCAATGCATTCAGCTCATTGTGACGCAGCAGCCCGTGGCCGGCGATCTGAGAGCCATCATCGCCGTGTTACACATCAGCGTAGACCTCGAGAGAATGGCCGACCACGCCGAGGGCATAGCCCGCATAAACATCCTGATGGGAGACGAACCGCTCCTGAAACCGCTGATCGATCTCCCACGCATGGCCGAAAAGGCTACAGACATGTTGCACAGGAGCCTGATATCTTTTGTGGAACAGGACGTAGAGGAAGCCAGACGCATCTCGGATGAGGACGACGAGGTGGATTCCCTCTACAACCAGGTATACCGAGAACTCGTGTCCTACATGCTAGAGGATCCCCGTACTACCACCAGAGCGAACTACCTGCTGTGGGTAGCACACAACCTGGAGCGCGTCGCCGACAGGGTCACCAACATCTGCGAGCGCGTTATCTTCCTGTCCACCGGCGAAATGCAAGAGCTGAACGTCTCGAAACTCGAGAACTACGACATCTCGCGCGCCATGGGGTAGACCGCCCGCCTCCAAGGCTAACTTGGAGCTACATCCTGATCCACACTGGCAATGAAACTGGAAGCCAGTCCGACTTGAAGAATCTCGTCCTTGGTCGACAGGCGATTCTCCATGAAATGGCGGGATTCTTCATTTCCGCTACGCTCCAGCTACTACGAAACATTGGGCGGATACTACCCATCCACCAGTCATTAGCGCCGGGTGGAAGCCCAACCCCGTTGGGCGGGCCCTGCCACAGTATCACCTACATCGAGGTAAGGTCCTGCTTCTCAAAACAGCTATGGGTAAAGTCAAGACCATTGGTAATGTGCCAACACATTGAATTTGACAAGGGGGGGCTTTTGTAGGATAATCGATAGAAGCCAGTTTAGTAGAAAAGGAAGAAATTGGCTCTGCATGAGCAGAGTTGCCAGAGTAGGCCGACACCATACCCCGATGAGGGGCTTGGGTGTTGGCCTTTTTTTTGCCGAGAAGCAACGGACGCTGAGGACTTGGTTTGGAACTCTGGCAAGTGGCTTGGCGAGAGAAAGGAAACGACGATGCTACTGCACAAGACAAAGCAGCTAGAACAACACGCTCTGATGGATTGGGCAAAGTACAATCCGCCTGCTGACGCTTGCCGTCTTCTTGTAGGGTGTCCCAACGTTACCATCGCAAGCTCGATAGGAGAGTTGATTGATCTGGCTTGCGGAGGAGCGGGGAGCAACTACTTTGAAGTTACGTACGAGATTCCGGGCCAGGGGGAGATCGTCGAAGCAACCGTTTCTCGAGTGCGGAACGGCGTGTGTGCAAACTATCCCGACCCGTACATGCGGCGACGCGACCCGGATTGCTTGGTGATCGCGGACGAACTGCCCACAGACAAGCCCACCTTCAAAGAGCGGTTCGGCTACGATTTTTCTTCGGTGCGCGAAGCAACGTTTGCGTGGCTGGAAAGCCAGCCCTTGGCCATGTATGGTTTCATTGTTGGCCCAGAGAATCTGGGCCAAGATTCCCTCGTCATCGCTCCAGCCAACGTGGGGTTCTTCGCCTTGGCCCTGGCTCTTCTCCAGGGCATCATCCCGTACAACGACATCCCGGAGGACTTCTGTCCCAAATCGATCATCTACGTGTCCCCCCCTTTCCGGCATACCCACTTTGGCGGGAAACAGGTTGTGGTTCATAACCGTCGCGAGGGGCTGCACGAGTTGTTCTCTTACAATCTCTACCCAGGACCAAGCGCGAAGAAAGGCGTCTATGGAGTGCTTCTCAGGCAAGGTGTGCAGGAAGGATGGGTAGTCGCACACTGCTCGACTGTCCAGGTTGTAACGCCGTATGACAACGTGGTCACCATCATGCACGAAGGCGCCAGTGGCGGCGGGAAAAGCGAAATGCTGGAACAAGCGAACCGGGAAGCCGATGGTCGGTTTCTGCTTGCAGAGAATATTATGAGCGGGGAACGGCGCTATCTAGAGATTCCCCGCTCCTGTAAGCTTCACCCGGTGACGGACGATATGGCCTTGTGTCATCCATCTCTGCGGTCAAACAATGGCGATCTGACGGTAGTGGACGCCGAGGATGCTTGGTTTGTGCGCTGCAATCACATTGACCAGTACGGCACAGATGTGCATTTTGAGCGACTGACCACACAACCATCGGGACCGTTGCTCTTTTTGAATATCGATGCGGTGCCCATGAGCCGGGCTCTGATTTGGGAGCATATCGAGGACGCGCCGGGCAACCCTTGCCCTAACCCCAGGGTTATCGTCCCACGCCGCGAGTTTCATGATGTCGTGAATCAGCCTGTGACAGTAAACATCCGAAGCTTTGGTGTGCGTACACCACCTTGCACCCGTGAGCAGCCCTCTTACGGCATCATTGGGCTTTTTCACGTGTTGCCACCTGCTCTGGCATGGCTGTGGCGGCTCGCTGCCCCCCGCGGATATGCCAATCCAAGTATCGTCGAGACGGTAGGCATGAGCAGCGAGGGGGTGGGAGCGTATTGGCCATTCGCCACCGGGCGTCGCATTGATCACGCCAACTTGCTTCTGACCCAATTCCAAGACAGCACCCACATATGCTATATTCTCTGCCCGAATCAACATGTGGGTGCATGGAAGGTCGGTTTCATGCCACAATGGATTGCGCGAGAGTATCTGGCTCGACGCGGCAACGCCAAGTTCAAACCTGAGCAAATACGGCCCGCGCGATGCCCGTTGTTAGGCTATGCGCTCCACCAGTTGCAAGTGGAGGGGCGTATGGTATCGAGGTGGTTCCTACAGGTGGAGACGCAACCGGAAGTAGGCGAGACCGCCTATGACTACGGTGCCGACATCTTGTATGCCTTCTTCCGTAAGTGCCTGGCTGATTTCTACAAACCGGATCTCGCGCCGTTGGGGCGGCGGATTATCGAGTGTTGCCTCGACATAGGCAAGGTTGAAGATTATGAAATCCTAATGCCAAGCCTGGAAACAGAGGCGGGTGGGTTCTGAGTCTAGCAAGCGGATGCTCTCCTTGTGTTCGCTGTGGGAATTGACCACGTGCTGCAAGCCATTGACTGTCTGGCCACAGGCGATGACGCCCCCCTGGTTCTGCGCCCGGTTGGAAGCGGCAGCATCGTCACGCCGCGCGACTTCTTGGATACTGCAAAAGAGCTCTAGCGCAATATCGGCGGCGCTGGAGGCTTGGGCCAGCACCGCCTCTTCAGGCCCTCGGCCTGAGTTCGGCCGAGCGCCCGGGCCAAAGAATGGTGCGTTCTCTTGTCCCGCCGCCTTGCCAAGGACTTCACCGTAGATCAAGAGATCTACGTCTACAACGGCACGGTTACGGCATAGCCGGTCTCAGTTCCCCTGGGAGCGGGCCTCAGCGGGTCAACTGCTGCTCCTGCGCTCGCGGTCCAGGGTTCGTGGACATTGAACAGGCAGGCGAGGTTCGGGCCTGTCCCACAATTGAACTATCCCCCCTCTTGCTGGGTGTTTTTGACACTCCGCGTGGTTTTCCCTATACTTGAGTCACACTCCGGGTCGGTCGCGTCCGTAGTCAGCCACACATGGTTCAGACGTGGCATACTCAAGCAGGCTTCCGGTCCCGCGATCGGGTTCAAGATGGGCCCGGCACGCGTTCCTCCGGCAGAGTCAGCCGGTTCGTGACGAAGCAGTGAGCACGCACACATCAACGCACTCCAATGGGGGAGAGCACATAGTCATGGAATTCCAGCGCAAGCTCACCCAGCTTCTGAAACGGCACCCCGACGTTCAGGACAACCTGCCCCGAAGAGAACTGATCAGACAGACCATCGAGCGCAAGGAAGCCCTCGTCTCTGCCAATGGTGCCCTCGCCACATGGACCCCTCTCGAGTCCACCGGTCGGAGCCCCAAGGATACTTACATCGTGCGGCGCAAGGAGAGCGAAGGGAACATAGACTGGGATTCCCCCAACAACATCCCCATGCAGCCCGATACCTTTGACATGATCATGGAGGACGCCAACGAGGTCCTCTCAGACAAAGGGAGGCTGTATGTCACCGATCGAGTTCTGGTTGCCGACACATCCTATGCCATGCCGGTGAGGACGATCACAGATCAGGCCCTTTCGGCGCTCTTCACCGACAACATGTTCCG
>JAKLPW010000296.1 GCA_022013675.1 Anaerolineae bacterium
CTGAATACCTTCTTTGACCTCTATGAGAGGCACTGGAAGGATGTAGTAGACCAAGTCTATATGTATTCAATGTGCGATATGGATCCGAATATGCTTGAGTACATCGAGGGCCGCGCGCATGCGCTAGGCTTCAAGACTTTTCACCATAACGGTCAGCTGGCATACAATGATGCCATCAATACGATGTTGGATGCTTGCGAAGAAGACTATCTAGTCATTCTAGAGGGTGACATTTTTATCTTGCAGCCAGATGGCTTAGAGACCTGTTTCAGGAGAATAGAGTCTGGAGAAGTAGATTGCGTCGGCTCTTCTCGCGGGTGCGGTACGGCGGGCATTACCAAGGCAATCGTCGAGAAGTTTGACTTAGGGACTACTGCTTCTCCCGAACATCAGCTTTCTGTGTGTCCTAGCGTTTGGCCTAGCATGTTCTTCATCAAGACAGATTTGCTGAAGCAAACAGACAGGAACTTTGGGCCCAAGACTTGGCGAGCAGGCACCCATATCCCTGAGCTAGACTGGACCACGGTCGAAGCTGAGTGTGGCGATGCATTTGTGAATACGACTTTCCAAATCAGAGCTCTTGGTGCGAAGTTCGGTTACATCCACCAGTACCACGCAGGCCCCAATGATATTGGAGACCACGCTGGTCGTGGCTTGTTCTTGCAGAAGAAAGAGGGACATCTTCCCTGGGTCCATTTCGGTTCTTTGTCTACTGGCATGCATGGGTTGCTTAGAGATGATAAGAATGTTCCTCTTGGAATACAGGCTCATCCACCCGTGGGCATGACTCACCTTCTTCCGGAGAAGGGATCCCCATCTTGGGCTCATGTAGCAGAAGAGTACACTCGAAGGATGTCTTGTTTTGTGCTTCTCGCCAGGCATTGTAAGATAAAGGATCCGAAGTACAGCTACTATAATGCGATTTATGCGGAGGCAGCAGAGCGAGGCATCAGGGATATGGACTTGCCTCAAGACAGGCTAGACCTATATCTGAAGGTCTATGCTGAGCTACTTAGTGACGTTTGGAGTTAGTATGACAGACAGCAGAGCGATCCCTCTGGCGGAAGAACGGTTTGATGTCTACAACTTGGATTACCACGTCAGTACACGCCTCCATCACGTTGGCCGCTACAAGTATGCAGCTACATACTGTGGCCACAGTTGGTTAGATGTCTGTTGCGGACAAGGTTATGGCACTGCGATACTGAAGGAAGCACACCCTAGTTCATATGTTATGGGGATAGACAAGGAGGCGGAGGTCCTTTGGAAAGCTCGCGAAGAGTATAAGAGCTGTGACTTCCTGGTGGCAGATGTTATCCAGCGCCCGTTTACTAAACAATTTGATATCATCACTTTTTTCGAGGCACTAGAGCACTTCTCATTTGACCAAGGAAAAGCAGTGCTGTCATGGCTCAAAGACGTGCTTGCTCCCGGAGGGACGCTGATCCTCTCTACTCCAGAGGATATCAGAGCAGACCATAACCCCTTCCACATCAGCGAGTGGACTATCGAAGCGTTGCAAGGAGTATTGGAATCTCTGTTTTCGTCACTCAAAATCTATGGGCAGACGTGGGAGACCGGAAAGATCGGACCCCTAGAGGAGGTCAAGAGTGACTTCTATATCTGCGTTTGTGGTGGATAATGGATGGACAGTCGAAAGCATGGAGGTTCCCAGAAAGGAAGAGCAATCTTCAGATTGGCGGGCCTCA
>JAKLPW010000297.1 GCA_022013675.1 Anaerolineae bacterium
GCAGGGGAAAGCTGGGTTGGTCTCTGGAGATACACGTCGGCTGCGAGAACGATCAGGCTGTGCTGATCAGCATGCTCTCCGAAGCCGCGGATGCGAGAGCGATCAGGCCGTGCTGATCAGTATGCTCTCCGAAGCTGCGGCTGTAAAGTGAGCAACAGCCACGAGCCCCCGCTTGCAGAGGAGCGACTATCCTGGTTTCGACTTGACAACGCGTCGCGGCCGATCCAAATTGCAACTGATCACAGAAAAAGCGAAAGGATAAAATGATATGAGACACAATGTGCTGAAGGACAAGATTTTGAGAGGGGAACCAGCCATCGGTGCGGCCATTGGCTTCCCGTCAGCGGGCCTGGTTGACTTCTGTGGGTTCGCGGGCTTCGAATGGATCTTCATCGATGCCGAGCACGGCCCTATTGGCTGGACCGAATGTCTAGCGATGTGTCGCGCATGCGACTCACACGGTATGTCTTCCATCGTGCGGGTGGCCAAACTGGATCACGAACTCATCATGACCTACCTGGGTACTGGCGTAATGGGTGTCGCAGTACCTCACATCAATACGGCCAAGCAGGCCGAGGCAGTGGTGAAAGCAGCCAAATACTTTCCTGAGGGGCGCCGAGGATGCGACCCGGGGTACAGATCGTCCGGCTACGGCCTGCTGGAATCGGCCGCTGACTACTTCGCTCGATCCAATCGAGAAGTCCTGGTAGCCATCTGGGTGGAAGAAGTGGAAGGCATGAAAAACCTGGATGAAATCCTCACGGTGCCGGGCATTGACGCTGTGCATTTCGGTCCCGGGGACCTGGCGCTATCCATGGGGTATCCGGGACACTCCGATCACCCTGCGGTGCAAGAGGCATTGGCGGAAGGCCGCAGCAAAGTACTTGCATCGGGGAAGGCACTGATTGGAGAGCCTGCGGATGCTGCCACTGCCAGGCGAATGATCGAGGAAGGCGTGCTCTTGCTCTCCACTCAGACCACTGCTATGTGGGGCACTCTGTTCAAGGACTACCTTGCGGGAATTCGCGCATCGCATGAATGATTGAGATAGTAGAGACCCACAGACTACCGTGCGCGTCGAGCATGGGGCGGACCCATCACTGAGCTTCGGCTCAATTCATAAGGAGGTACGTAGGATAGAAAATGAAACTCGCATACCACGGTGCCACTAGCATGAAATCTGGCCTGCCCACGGATGTTGCCGCCAGCGCACGGGCCGGCTTTCGGGCACTTGAAGTCTGGGCCGCCAAAGTAGATGACTACCTGGTTGGCCATTCCAAGGCCGAACTGAGGTCGCTCTTCACCGACAACAGTATCGAGCCTGTCACCATCAACTCTATCGAATTCATTGCTTTTCGTGGCGATGAGTATCGGCAGATCCAGGCCCGCTGTCGGGAGCTGTGCCAGATTGCAGAGATCATTGGCTGCCCAACCGTCGTCGTTGTGCCCAGCCCCACCCCAGATAGAAACATGCCCTGGGAGAAGGTGGTACAGGAGTACGTCACTGTTCTGCGTGACCTCAGCAACATCGCGCAGTCGTTCGAGATTCGGTTGGCCTTTGAGTTCCTGGGCTTCGGCTGGTGCACTGTGCGCACGCCTCGCGCGGCCTACGAGATCATCCAGAAGGCTGACCGAGATAATGTCGGCCTGACCCTGGATGCCTGCCACTTCTACGGAGGTGGTGGCCTGCTCAACGAGATCGACGCACTTGATCCTGCCACGATCTACGCCTTTCACCTCGACGACATGGAGGATGTAGCGAAGGAAGCCATCACTGATAGCAGGCGGTTGTTGCCGGGTCTCGGCGTCGTGCCCCTCAGTGATATCTGCGCGCGTCTCAAAGGCATCGGATACGATGGACTCTGCTCAATCGAGCTATTCCGGCCTGAGTATTGGGAGTGGGATCCCTGCGAACTGGCCGTCAAGGCCCGTGAGGCTGCCTTTTCCGTTCTGTCGCCATTCTTTGAAGTTGAGTAGAGCCATGAACTCGCATCACAAACTCAAACCTATGCCAGAGCCGGATTCATTGAAGGCACGACACCAAATCCGAAGCCCCTCTGCCCACCAGAAACGCATTCACCTCTTCAAGAGTTGGCAGCGAAGGCTGAGCACCCATCTTGGTCACGGCCAGGGCCCCAACAGCGTTGGCGAAACGCACTGCCTTGTCCAGCTCCATGCCCCGCCCCCAGGCCCACGCCAGCCCACCATTAAATGCATCGCCGGCGGCCGTGGTGTCCACAGCCTCGACAGCAAACCCTGGCACCAGTACCATACCGTCATCCCTGGTCAGGAGTGCCCCTCTCTGCCCCATGGTGATAACGACCGTTCCAACACCAGCGCGTAGTAGTACCCTGGCAGCCTCTTTCGCACTGGGTAGATCAGTCACATCAACTCCCGTCAAGAGAGAGGCTTCGCTTTCGTTGGGAGTGATTATGTCCACTTGCGCCAATAATCCGTCACTGAGCGGCCGGGCGGGAGCCGGATTGAGAATGACCTTCACACCTGCCTGGTGCGCCATGGAGATGGCACGTGAGACGGTGGTCAGGGGGACCTCCAGTTCCAGTAGCATGACATCGCTCTCGATGATGGCCTTCTTCGCACTCTCCAGATGTGCCTGTGAGAGATGTTCGTTGGCCCCTGGAGCAACCGCGATGCTGTTCTCGCCCTCTTCACCCACGAAGATCAATGCCACGCCGGAAGGTGCCTCTGCATAGCGCACCACGTAATCAGTTCTGATTCCTTCACGCCGAAAATTGGCGATGGCGTTATCACCGAAGGTATCCTCTCCCAAACATGCCACCAGGAAAACTGTGGCCCCCAATCTGGCGGCCGCTACTGCCTGATTGGCCCCCTTTCCTCCCGCCGCTACTATGAAATCCCCACCCAGGACCGTTTCCCCTGGGACAGGAATATGGGGAACCCTGACCACCATATCGGTGTTCGAACTACCAACGACTACTATACTTGGCATTGTCACCTCCTTCACCAATGCGGTTTTTTTTGCTTTTTCCCTGTCCCACTCCATAATCATTATGTGGAAGTGTCAGCGTTGAGCAGTCAGCACAGTGACTCAAGCCGAGCGCGCCAATCCAGGCCTACGTCTGAGGCATCGCAGTCGCCATCCCAGTAATAGAGCACTCGCCAACCAGCCACTCCCAAGAAGAACAGCCAACGTAGTGGTAAATGCTGGCGGAGCCTTTTCTAGAACCTCAAACGCATCCACAATACACTCGTTCCCTATGGAAGCAGCATGCCGCTCCTTGGACACAGTCAGTCGCAGCACATGTTCCCCCGGCCCAGCGTTTCGCAGTAAAGGGACCCTATCCTGATTACGGATCATTGAGGAATAGAGGTCAACGTACGAGATCCCGCCCTCATTCACAGGCAGCCCACTAACGGCGCGTCCATCCAGAGACACGAAGAGGCGTCCGGCTTCACTATGTCGCCACACAATGAGATCCACGGCCTCCCCCCTAAAGGCGAGGCTTATACTGTCGCCGGGCGTGCTGCTCGCGACGTAGCTCTCACCGCTGGCATCCCTTGCGATCACCCCCTGCCATTCTCCGACCACCTCCACAGCAGGATTGGCTTCTTCATAGTATCCTACCTCTACCTCTCTCAACCCCTCTGTGGCGTCCTGAACTGCGAAGTAGACCGGCCTGGCAGTGAAATCAACGTCCACCATGCGAAAGTAGTAATCCGCGCGATCAGGAAGGACGCTCCCCACCTGACGGAAGTACCATATGCAAAAAACCCCTGCCCAGGGCCACTCCTCACGAGCTATTCTGATGCCCTGCACAGTGTACTCTGCCTGCAGCCACTCGTTCACGCGGTTCCAAATCAGTTTCTCCGGTGGAAAACCCTCGGGAGCTGCGTTCCAGCCATATTCGTTGAACCAGACAGGCTTATCAGCATCCCCGTACCGTTCCATGATCTCTCGTTGCAGCAAAACACGAGAGAAGTTCAGCTTCTCCGGATCCGGTGGATCATCGGGTGGAAGATCCATGCCAAAAGCATTGACAGAGAGAATATCGAAGTAGAGCCCCCCTCCCACCCGGTACATCTCTTCCAGGAACTGAAGATCGCTCATTGACCTCCACTTTCCTGGCTCCGGGTGCGGTTCGCCCAGGGTAATGGCCAGAGGCGCGCTTAAGACATAGACATCAGGATCTGCCTCCTTTGCCCGCTGGTACGCAATCCTCAGTAACTCGACGTAGCCGGCAGGATCTACTGCACGAAAACCCCACTCGGGAAAGATGTTGGGCTCATTCCAAATCTGAATATATCGAATCCTCCCCTGATAGCGCCTGACGAACTCGTAGACGAAATCACCATAGTCTTCGAAGTCATCCGGCGGAGCTTCCTTGTACGCGTTGTCCTGCCGTGACCAATTCGGCGGACGATCCAGCCTGGCAATGATCTGCAATCCGTGCTTCTCGCAGAGATCCACGATCTGGTCATACTTGCGCCAGCTACTTCCCCTGGTTACCGGATCTGTGAATTCACCTTTTCGGCGTGGCTCGATCTCCTCCCAAGAAAAGTGCTGCTTCACCCATCCAATGCCCGCTTCCTTGGCCATCCGCAAAGTACGCTCTCGTTTCCATTCCTCTACTTCCTGAGCCAAGAAGAGATTTGCCCCGTACGGGTTGACATCAGTATTGGGAATCGCACGGCGTGTCTGGGCGAATGGACGAGGTTTTATGTGATACGTAACTTGAGGATAGAGCATTACCCCCAGCACTAGCGTCAAGATCATGAGAACTGCCAGCGAGACGAAGGTGATCCTATCTCGCAGCCTTGAGAACCTAAGTGTTTTCATCTGCTCCTCGAAACGCACTAGTTCAACTGCGCACCAGACGAACATCTCCGGGATGCTATCCAGGAGAGCAACTACTACTACTTCCACACAATGGGCGAAAGCCGTGCGTTTCCCTAACGCTCTCCTGCCAGAAGCTGCGCCCTAACCGGTACATCCTCCTCATCGGTCCATTATAGAGACGATCCAGATGTTTGTCAATTGTTTCCATCGCTGATATAATCTCTCTGTAGACAAGGGGCAAGGATCATGCGGATTATCACTTCCCACGAGAACACGGATTTCGATGCCCTGGCTGCAATGCTGGCAGCCGCGAAGCTGTACCCTGATGCGATTCCCGTCCTACCGCGGCGCCTCAATCGCAATCTGCGCGATTTCCTGGCGCTGTATGGTGGCGAGTTTCCTTTCACCAAAGCAGATACTCTGCCACGTCGCCGTATCATAGACGTAATCCTGGTGGACACCCAATCCATGTCCCCTATCAAGGGGACCGATGATCGCACCAGTATACGGATCATAGATCACCACCCCTTGGGCATTGAACCGGGACCAACAGTGAGCTTCAGCGGCGAGGAGCTTGGAGCCACCACTACACTGCTGATCGAGCAACTCCAGGGAAAAGGTACTGTTCTGACTCCCTTTGAAGCTACGTTGCTCCTACTAGGTATCTACGAGGACACAGGTTCTCTCTCCTATGACACCACTACCTCAAGAGACATCCGCGCTGCTGCCTGGCTGCTGGACCGCGGCGCTAGCTTAAAGGTGGTCAATGACTTTCTCCGTCGCTCGCTGACCGAGCAACAGCAGTCCCTGTACAAGAAACTGGTGGATCTGTCTACCACACATCACTTCCAGGGACAGACAGTGCTCGTTGCTGCAGTAGAACTGGCAGAATACGTTGAGGAACTCTCGTCCTTGGTTCACAAACTGAGCGATCTCTTTGATCCCGACGCCATTTTTCTTCTCGCTGGCTTTGGGAGCAGTCTACAACTAATCGCTCGCAGCACAACAGATGCCATCGACGTGGCTGAGATCGCACGGCATTTCGGCGGAGGCGGGCATAGCAAGGCCTCTGCCGCCCTGATTGAGGACATAGGCGTTGAGGAAGCCCGGGCAGAGCTTCTCAGCCTGCTGGCAGAATGTGTCCACCCCCTGACCACCGTGCGAGAAATCATGTCGCGGCGCGTCCACACGCTTACCCCTGGCACGACCGTTGAAGAGGCCCAAGGACTAATCCGTCGTTATGGGCATGAGGGCTTCCCCGTCGTGGAAGACGGGAAGCTCATGGGCGTCCTGACACAACGAGAGGTTGATCGAGCAATCCACCATGAACTAGGACATGTCCCCATCCAGGTCTATATGCACAAGGGGAGTGCTAGCGTCTCTCCCACAGATTCGGTATCCGATGTACAGCGGGTCATGATCGAACACGGATTGGGTCAGGTACCGGTAGTGGAGGACGGCCGATTCACTGGCATTGTGACCCGCACTGATCTCATCAAAGCGTGGGCTAAACCCCCTTCGCTGTCACAAGCTTTGGACGTGCGCCAACGCATGGGAAACGTCTTCCCCGCTCCGCTGCGTTCTCTACTCTTCAAAGCGAGCGATGTGGCTACTGAACTGGGATTCTCGCTCTATCTAGTGGGTGGATTCGTCCGTGATCTGCTCCTGGACACTCCCACGCTTGATCTGGACCTGGTCATCGAGGGAGACGCAATCAGATTTGCCAGGCATCTCTCCAAAGTCATCGGTGGCCGAGTGCACAGCCACACACGTTTTGGCACCGCGAAGATCATCCTGGGTGGAACCGCAGGGACCACTCTACCGGCATCCCTGGACTTCGTGACAGCACGTACCGAATTCTACGAGCATCCCACAGCACTGCCCGAGATCGAACGCAGTTCGATCAAGCAGGACCTATACCGACGAGACTTCACCATTAACACTATGGCTATCTGTCTAAATCGCGATCGCTACGGAGAGTTGCTAGACTTCTACGGAGGACAGAAGGATCTACAAAAGAAGCTCATACGAGGACTACACAACCTGAGTTTCGTCGAAGATCCCACACGCATGTTGCGCGCGGCTCGTCTTGAGCAAAGGCTAGGATTCCGTATCGAGGAACGGACCGCCGAGCTCATTGATGATGCCCGGGAACTGCTCGCCCATGTCACCGGGGAACGCCTGCGCCACGAGCTATACCTTATACTTCAGGAAGATGCCCCTGAGCTTGTCCTGAGACGCATGACAGAGTTGGATCTTCTAGGGACCATCCATCCAGCACTCAGCTACGACGAATGGCTCCACAAGAGCTTCATACAACTGCGGTTAGCCGAAGAGCTCAGCCGCACCGTGGAACGGACCGCACACTTTTCGGCCGCCGAACTGTTACCTCCAGGAACCGACGCTGAACTGGGACGTCGGAATGGACGGCCCACTCCTGCCCAGTATCTGGCATTGGTATGCTTTCGGCTGTCAGAAGAGGAGGTGGCCTCTTTCGTGCAACGTCTGAAGCTCCGGGGAAGCGAAGCCCGAACGATACGCCAGACCAACGGATTGCGTGCGCGTTTGCCAGAATTGAGCAATCCTAAGCTGTCCCCGAGCAGTATCTACCGCGTGCTTCATCCGTCCGCTGGCTCGGTCCTGGCCGCCTTGAGAGTTGCAACAGACTCACAGGTAGCCCGGCGGAACATTGACCTCTATGCTCGCAAGCTGCGCCACATTAAGCCCATCATAGATGGACACTACCTGCAGAGAATGGGCATTCCAACGGGACCATTCTACAGGAAGATACTCCAACAACTTCGGGATGCACGCATGGATGGTAGAATCGTTACAATAGAGGATGAGAAGACTCTGATTCAGGAGCTACTCGCGGAAAAGAACCTCACTATCCATGGAAGCGATAGAGACGGGGAATAGCAGTCTCCAAATCACTCAGGATGATTAGCACCAACTCGGTTTCCACCGCCAGCCTTGGCCTTATAGAGAGCACTGTCCGCACGTCCCACCAGTCCCTCCACGGTTGTTCTCTGGCCAGGCACGAAAGAGGTTACGCCCACGCTGATAGTAAACTCAATCCTCTCGGCGCCGCACATGAACTTATGCTCCTCGACAAGCCAGCGTAGCCGTTGGGCTAATGCCTCGGCCCGATCAATTGGAGACTCCGGAAGGATCACTGTGAACTCGTCCCCACCGTAGCGGGCCACCATATCGCTTTCGCGGGTCTCTTGAAGCAAGAGATCTGCCAGTTCTCTCAGTACTTGATCGCCCACAAGATGACCATATGTATCATTCGTTTTCTTAAGACTGTCGGCGTCAATCATAAGAAGGGAGAACTGACGAGAGTACCGCTCGGAACGTTCGATCTCTACTTGCAATAGCTCGTAGAAGTGGCGATGATTGAACAAACCCGTCAGACCATCACTTATGGCCAGGTTGGCCATGCGGCGGAACATGGCTTCGTTCTCCAGAGCAACGACAGCCTGCCCGGCAAAGATGCTAAGAAGCCGCTCGCTCTGCCCCGAGAAAGCACCGTCACTTCCACTGGCGATAGCCACCAACCCCTGCAGTTGGTCGCGTGATATCATTGGCACAACGATGCTCGAACGTATAGGACCAGTTATGACGGAGGCCTCTGGATCACACTCATCAACTAGCACCCGCGTCACTACTTCATCAACCAAGGAGTCAGCGAACCCCATTTGGGATAACTTCTCTTTCACAATGCCTTTCAACTCAAGAGGAATGGTCTCATCAATGGGCCGGTCGGTGTGGATTAGCCATTCCTTTTCACCGAAGGAGGGCCCTGTCAGACAGAAACCCACTACCTCCGCGCCCGTTCGCGCCGAGAGAGCACTGTGCAATGTCCGGACGATTTCATCGCGCTGCAAAGAACTCGCCAATGCCGCGCCGATTTCCTGAATATGCTGCAATTCCTGAACTCGTTGCTCTTCAATGCGCTCGTAAGCAGCCTTCAGATCCTCTACAAGCCTTCGCCTTTCAACCGTAAGGTGTTGCTTATCCAGCGCACGCTGCACGGCCATCAAGAACACATCCGCGTCCTCGATCGGTTTCTGAAAGTAGTCGTAAGCTCCACCCCGCAGAGCCTGAATAACGCTCTGCATGTCACCGTATCCCGTGAGGATAATCACCTCGCTATCGGGGCTGGCTTCGTTCACCCGCTGAAGAAGTTGGATCCCATTCATACCAGGCATGAGCAAATCTATAATGAAGAGATGGTAGAAGTTGCGTTGCATGAGAGCTAACGCCGCATCACCACTCTCCACACAGTCCACATCTACATCCAGGCGACGAATGAAGCGCTCCACGAGATCCAGGATCACGCGCTCATCGTCCACCAGTAACACCCGCACTCTCTCTGTAGAACTCATACTCTAACCCACCTGGAAGGTTCTCTTTTAAGTGTACGCAGACCATCTACGGACACGACCACAACGAGATCGGCCAGCTCCAAGAAGAGACCTTTCTCCATCACCCCAGGCGCAGTATCTCGCCTCTAACTTCGCCATCCTCCAGGGTAACTATTCCCGCCGTGGCGGTCTGGTAATTGCGAGGCATTCCACCCAGGCCAGGGTTGAAATGCAACACCCCATCTCGTTTGACACACTCTGCTCGATGCGTATGCCCAAAGATGAGCACATCTATTGGCTCGTCAGAGTCAGTCGCCTGCCGACGAGTGATCTCTCTCAGACCATCCGATACCCTGTGGACAAGCAGTACGTTCTGGTCTTGCAGACGCAGCACTCTCATGGCGGGATACTTCTCCCACAGCAAATCACGATCCATATTCCCATGCACCGCTATGACTGGGGCAATACGCTCTAGCTCCTGAATCACACGCAATGAGCCAATATCTCCAGCATGCAAGATCATCTCCACGTCGGAGAACAAATCCCGCAGCCTGGGCCTGAAATGGCTATGCGTATCTGAAACAACGCCTATTCTCACTTTCGTTGTCCCCTGACCCTGAAACTCGAACGCACGCCAAGCGTGTCCATCACAATCCTTCGAGTCACGCTCCGTATTTGCCCAGCCGCATGGCATTGGCCAGAGCGATAGGCATTATGTCTATAGCTGGGAACTGACCCAACGCTCCCGAAGCGCACGCGCGTTCCGAGAAGACAGTGACGTTGTCCAGGCCACTGCGCTGCGAACGAATCAGTACGGGCACCGGGTGCCAACTATGCGCCTTCAGTAGAGAAGGTGTGGAATGATCCCCTGTCACGATTACCACGTCCGGCTCCAAGGCCATAAGCCTCGGGATTTGAGCGTCGGTTTCTTCAATCAACGCCACCTTACGATCGAAGTCACCATCTTCTCCAGCGCTGTCTGTCTTCTTCACATGCAAGTAGAAGAAATCATGATCCTCGAAATGCTGCTCCAACACATCAAACTCATCGGAGATGCTCGGGCCGGTTTCCAACGGCTCCATGCCGACCAGTCGCGCCACTCCACGATACATGGGATAGACAGCAATCGAAGCAGGATTCAAGCCGAAGACCTCCTGCATGGAAGGGATATCAGGCCATTTGGAGAAGCCTCGAAGTAACATCATGTTTGCGGGGTGTTGATCATGCAAGAGCATCCGCGCCTGCTCAATGAAATCATTGACCAGATTTGCCGTTCGTTCCGCCTCTGGCGACATTGCATTCACTGATAGAGGAGACACCCCCAGACGCTGTGGATCGGTCTCGGTCAAATCGCCAGATAGACCTTCTCCCCTCAATACCAGAATGAAACGGTGCTCTTTCACTGTCTCCACGAAGATATCCACCCCTGGAAGATCAACGGAGCGCAAGAGCGCGCACAGTTCGCGATTCAACTCCGTCGCTATGCGACCTGCGCGCCGGTCTGTTATTTGGCCCTGTTCATCCAGGCTGCAGAAGTTGCCCCTTGCAGCGACGTCCTGCCTCTCCAAAGGGAAGCCAATGCCAACCGATTCCAGCACACCTCTCCCGATACTATATATTCGTGGATCGTAGCCAAATACCGCCAGATGCGAAGGGCCGCTACCGGGCGTGATGCCTGGGGCAATGGGGATATGAAGTCCACAGATTCCCTCCGCCGCCAGGGCATCCAGGTTGGGTGTGCGCGCAGCTTCCAGCTCGGTCGCTCCCCCTTTGTGCATAGGCAATCCACCTAACCCATCCAGCAGCACTAGTACAATCTTGCCAACGCCAGCAATCTTCAATTCCTTCATCAGCTCGAAGTTTCCCATAAGTCTCTCCATGGGCACACCAGAAGGCTAATCAAAAACCTCATGCACCCCATTAACTGCTCCAGCTCCCACCCCAATCAAGTGCCCGTAGCTACTTCGCAAGGACCGCAGCCAGTTCGCAAATAGCCGGATCGAGCTTTTTCCCTCGTGTTGTTACTTCCTCAAGAGAGGTAGCTTTGACGACGTTCCCCACCAGTCCCATCATAACGCCGCTCTTGCCCTGGCGCAGTGCTTCTACCGCCGCAGCTCCAAGCCTCGTCGCCAACAGCCGATCGAAAGCCGTCGGAGACCCACCGCGTTGTATGTGTCCCAGAATCGTCACTCGTACGCTGAAACCGGTCTCCTCCTTGCTCTCACTCAGATAGGCCGCAATGGCGTTGGCATTATAGCGCGCCCCCTCCGCAACGCTAATAATGCAGTGCGTCTTACCTCGTACATACGCGTCCTGTACCTCCCGCGCCACATCCTCCAGCTCGAATTCAACCTCGGGGATGCAAGCCATCTCAGCCCCACCGGCAATCCCAGCCATTAGGGCCAGATATCCAGAGTTGCGGCCCATCATCTCCACTAGGAAAGCCCTCTGATGAGAAGAAGCCGTGTCTTTGATCTTGTCGATAGCCTGCAGTGCCGTGTTAAGGGCCGTATCCACACCGATGGCCATGTCAGTGCCATACAGATCATTGTCTATCGTGCCCGGAAGTCCAATAACGGGAAACCCGCTCGCCTCCAACGCCATCGCCCCTCTCAGAGAACCATCACCTCCGATAACTACCAGGGCATCCACTTCCGCCTCGTTCAGGTTCCGCAGGGCCTCCATCTGTCCTTTCTTGGTCATGAATTCCGCAGAGCGCGCGGTACCCAAGAACGTACCCCCCCGGCTGATGATTCCCCCCACCGCGCGTCCAGGCAAAGGTATAAACTCCCCGTTGATCCAGACTCCGTACCCCCCCTTCACCCCTAGCACTTCCCAGTCGTAGTTGATCGCCATCCTGACAACCGCCCGGATGCAAGGGTTGAATCCCGGACCATCTCCCCCACTGGTCATGACCGCGATCTTGCGTATCCTGCAACTCATGATTACCTCCAGATTACCA
>JAKLPW010000298.1 GCA_022013675.1 Anaerolineae bacterium
CCTTTGGAGATCTGGCGCAAGTAGACCGAGCTGCCCCGGCATCCTCGCTGGCCTCGATTGGGGCGGACGCCGGCCGCTAAAGATTCGACTTGCGCTTTAGCCCTCTGGCTGTGCCCAGTCGGAGGGCAAAGTGCTACAACGCACCCTAACATCACATCCGGGCAAAGATGATAAGGGTGGGTTACGGAGCAGTCCTGCACAGGAAAGCCCCTGACAGCGCCTTTGCTGTCAGGGGCTTTCCTATGGAAGACTGCTCCGTAGCCTACCCTTATCATCTTTGCCCAGATGTGATGTTAGGGTGCGTTGTAGCACTTTGCCCCCCGACTAGGCACGGCCAGAGGGCAAGGGTGGCAAACTGAATTGGGTGCAGTTGCTCTCATTTACCATCACTTCCTCCTCCATCCGCAGAAATTGTCAAGTGAGCCCATAGGTTGGGAGTGGGGCGGGTTCCGTGCGTCTCAGGGAAAGGTTTCTATGTTCTTGTTGCGCTTGCTCTCTTGTTCTGTCATGAACGAATTCGATAAATGCATCCCAATCGTTGTTCACCTCAATGCAGCGAAGTTGCAGCAGATGCTCGGCCCGTTCTTTGATCCAGCGCATGCCGCCGCTGTCGAAGCGCTTGGCAATGACGTAATTCACCGCGCCCTCGACTGCTCCGGACGAAATTTCCAAATCTTGCTCACGCAGTTTCTTGTAGTTCATCTTGTCCACCCGCTTGTCGATATAGTTGCGCGCCTTCTGCAAGCGTTTTCGGACACTTTGTTGGCCGGGATCGAGTTGAGCGAGACGTTTGTCGATCTCGGCCACGATCTCTGCCGCTCGCCCATCATACAGCGCTTCTTTTTGCGTCTCCACCCACTCGACCAGTTCTACGCTACCCTCCCTGTACAGGCACTGACCGGCTTCCCATAGGTATTCGGTCACATGGTAGACGTCAATAGTGTGAATGGCTTCAGGGAAGAGTTCTTCAATATAGCACTGCAGATCGTTATCCCCATCGGTGACAATCTGTATGAGCTTTCCGCTCCCCGGCCCGAAGCCGCGCTTGTTCGCTTCACGCCGAGCGATGGCGACCGCATGGCGTTTGGGAGCGTAGGAAGCATACACCTTCTTGTTGATTGGCCCTTCCAACGTGCCATCTGCACTCCGTCTCAGTGTGTACATCGTCACGATGGTGGCCATCTTCCCATTCTTGGCCTTATCTCCCTTCTCGCGCCGTTTCTTGGAGCCGCGCCGCTGACGTGCCGCTCGGCCGCGATGCCGCTGAGACCCTGGATGCGGATTCGGTCTTCGCGGGCCACGCCGTTTCTCCAATTCTTCCTCCGTGGCGGTCGGGGTGGCTTTGCTGTCGATCTGGATCACCAGCACCTCCCCGTCCCCTTCCGGCGCGGGAGCGCTTTCAAACCACGCCGCTGTATGCTGGCCCAGCCCCAAGACCATGCACTCGACGGTTTCCTGGGCCGGCGACCAGCCTAGAAACAGGCTCAAGACCAAGACCGTTTGCGCGTAACTGATCTTAGTAGCCATTCGCGTGGCATAACTTCGCAGCAACATGCTGAAGCCGTCGCTGGTCAAGCCCAGTTCCACATCCAAGGGATAATATCCACCGCCTTTGCGGTAGAAATAGGTGCGCCAATAGCGAACCTTCCCAAAGAAGGTCCCCAACAATCGATCATTGGGGCCGATCTGCTTATACCCTGGCTGTGGTCGCGGGTGTGTCACCCGAAATTGCTCTTCGCGCATACAGAGAAAGAGCTGGACAAACAGTCGTCCCAATGCCAGAACTTGGGGTACCAATTGGGTTTCGAAGGCAAAGAAGGTGAGCGACTGGCAAGTCAAAACCCACGCCACCAGCGATTCCACTTCTCGGATGATGCTGGCCTTCACCTCTTCCACCGTAGGGGCGGCGGCAATATCACCTTTGACTTCCATCGGGGAAACAGAAAGACATTCTTCTGCCATTGGGCCTCCTCAACTCGCTTTTGAGACCCATTATGCCCTATTTCCCCCGATATGGCAAGAACAGGTAAATAAGAGCGATTACACCCGTATCAATTTGGCGTCGAAGTTCTCTAGGGCAGATACCCGAAGGGGTTGCGCTGGACACCGCCGTATCGGATCTCGAAGTGGAGATGAGGCCCCGTTGCTCTGCCAGTTATGCCCACTGATCCGATCCTTTCACCTTTGCCGACGGATTGACCAACCTCAACTAAGATAGTGTGGAGATGGGAGTAAAGGGTCTGGAAGCCGTTGCTGTGGTCAATAACCACGTATTTCCCATAGCCGTACTCGCTCCAACCGACCGTGACCACGTAGCCGGAATCCGCAGCGACGATAGGAGTGCCGGTGGGGGCACCGATGTCAATAGCCAAGTGCATGGGCTTGAAGCCCTGGGTGACAATCCCACTGGCCGGCCAGGCAAAGCTGCCGCTGCCTCTAGAGGCTCCCTCAGGAATGGAACCAGAATAGACATGGACAACATGGGCCTGGTATGGCTTCTTGCCGCCGGGGACGATAAGCCCTTGCCCTAAGCTCAGGTTGTAAGGGCTCTCTAAACTATTGTATTCACATTCTATGATGGCTGAAACCTCGGCCTTGTATTGCTGAGCTATACTCTCCAGGGTGTTGCCTGCGACCACCGTATGGTAGACCCCGTCTACGGGCAGGATGGTTAGCTCTTGGCCTATCTTCAGGAGGTCGGGGTGAAACTCCAGCCCGCTGCTAGCCCACATAATGGTATCGGCGCTGATGCCGAACTTCTCAGCGATGCCGTAGAGGGTGTCACCGGTCTGCACGACATAGGTGATGATCTCTTGTCTGGACGACTCGCCGGTCTCTTCAGTGGGTACAACGGTAGGGGTGGATGTAGGAACAGGTGTAGGGGTGGAAGTAGGAGGAAGCGTAGGAGTAGGGGGCGTAG
>JAKLPW010000299.1 GCA_022013675.1 Anaerolineae bacterium
ACCCTTGCGCTCTGATCACACCAGAGGTAACCCTGATCCCAGTAGACTCCTGATGTCTTCCCAAAGAGCAACTTCTCGTTTTCGAACATTTCCGGGAACCTGGACTCCATCACCATAGCAGGATTTCGCGTGCCCTCACCATATTCCAAGTAACGAACAGTTTCAATAAACCCTTGGCCAATGTTCTTACCCTCCACATAGGGCTTGGGATGAGACGGATCCTTCACGTCCGACAACAGATCCACTTTACGAAAGAGCCCTCTAAACTTGATATCGTGGCTCTGAAGTGTACCGCCCTTGTTTATGTAGCAGAGCTTACCCAGCGCAATTGTCCTCACACGATCAAAGCGGACCGCCATCTGTAGGGGACTAAACAGTGTTCGTGGGGATTCCTCTTGAGTAATCGGTGGCAGGCTTACATGCCGGGAGATATCGTTCGCGTCAGTGTGCAGCATCCTCGTCGGTACATGCTTAGGGTCGGGTCGTGCTCGTTCGCACACAACGATCATGTTGTAGACAGAGACCCCCGGAAACAGGAAAACGTCAGGGAAGTGATCAACGTGTTGAATAGTTGCCTGAGTTGCGAACAGTGTTCTTGACTTGGTGGCGTAGGGAGTAACCGCATAAGAGTCAGGGATGATGAGCCCCATCAGTCCTCTTGCCGCAAGAAGATTGTATGCTTGCTCCAAGAATGGGATGTACAGATCCCACTTCAGGTGCAAGGTTTCGTACATCATCTTGCCGCGCATATGAACCGAACTCCCCAAGCGTTTCAGTTGTTGCTTGAGCGATTGGAATTCCACATCATCAGTCGCCCTCACATAGGGCGGATTCCCTACCACTGCATCGAACCCTGCCTCGTCACCCTTGTGTCGGCCGTACTGGTCGAAGAACACCTCCGGGAACTCGATCTCCCAGTGGAAGAAGCGCTTCTGCTCCCATATCTGGTTGGCCTGGGTCAGCAGTGCCTCGGCCTGGGCGGCTTGTAGGAGTACCGGTTTGCCCTGGACGTGGCGCACGCAGGCGTTGTACAGTTCCGGCGCCAGCTCCAGCCCAAAGTAGGTCGCCGTCCAGAGGTCGGCCACGGCGTGCCACTTGCGCCGCTCCCGCTCCACGGTCTCCTCGAACAGCCGCTCCTTCTCCTTGACGCTCACCAGGTCGTCCGTCACGTAATCCTGAATCTGACGCATCGCCCCCACCACGCGGAACATGTCCTGGGTGAAGGTGCTCTCGTCCCACATGGCAAGCTGCAAGACCTCCGAGACTTCCGAAGTTTGGGAAACTTCGGAAGTCTTTCGCCGTCGTTTCTTACGCACCGGTAGCGCCCGCAGATCGACCACGCGCGCCCCGATGAGCGAGTTCCCGCAGCGCAGGTGGTGATCCAGGAAGGACAGCGGTTTGCCTTTGGCGACCGTCGCCAGCCAGAGGCTGAGCTTGGCCAGTTCCACGGCCAGTGGGTTCAGATCCACGCCGTAGATGCAGCGCTCCACCACCCGTCGCCGCCAGTAACTCAGTTCGCTCTCCTCGTCGCCGTTCGCCAGCGCCTCGGTCACCACCCCCGCCTCGACGATGCGCCGCGCCAGGTAGTCGGTGGCCTCTACCAGGAAATGGCCGCTGCCCATGGCCGGATCGAGTGCGTTAAGTGCCAGCACGCGGTCGGCGAAGCTGTTCTGCAAGCGGACCAGCGTTTCCTTGTAGATCTTCGTCCGCCGCGCCCCACCCTTGCTCCTGGCCTTCAGCGTCGCTATCTCACCTTCTACCGCTTCGGCCTGAGCATCCACCAGCGGCCCTAACGTCTGCTCGACGATGTACTTTACGATGTAGTCGGGGGTGTAGTAGCTTCCCGTGGCCTTGCGCTCGCCCCGGTCGGTGACCAGGTAAACCCTTCCGGCGGGGATGCGCTCGACCACTTTGTCCTCCCCGGCACCTGATGCGGAGACGATTTCCTCGTGCTTGCGTCCCTTGACGACGGCCATCTCCTCGGCGGCGTAGGCCAGCTTGTACTCTAACAGTCCCTCGTAGATGCTGCCCAGGTGGCGGATAGAGAGGTCGCGATAATCCACGAAGCTCAAGCCCTGGCCCCGTCGTTCGGCTGATCGCTCACGATGAAGCCCAGCTTTGGCACGCGAGAGGAGGTCAATCGCCCCGGCCAGATACTGGTCACCGATGGCTTGCCCCTCCAGGAAAGGGTAGTGGCTCGGATCGAACAGGCCGCCATTGTAAGCCGGTACACCCAGCGCTTCTTGCCCGCTGTAGATGATCTCGAACAGGGTACGCAGGTCGTCCCAAATGGTGGCCTTTCTAGCCAGGTATACCACACCGTTGTCCAGCTTCTGGGCAATCTCCTCCTTGATGGCCTTCAAGCTGTACTGTCTGGCGTAACCCGGGTTGGTGAGAGGTAAGAGATCGCGGCTCTCGGCATAGAGCAAGAACAGGAGACGGTACAGGAGGATGAGACAGGCGTCGTGAACACGGGGCAGATCGGTGGCTGGGTCGAAAGCGCTTTCTGGGTCTCCCGTCGGGTAATCGAGAAAGCCCTGGGCCAGTAGTCGTAGGGCTTCGTACACTTGCCCTTTGAGTTCGTCCCCCACGCGCACGGCGTAGGCCGTGCTCTGGGCCAGCACATCGTCCAGCCAGCAGCAGCCTTCGGCATCAGGACGAAAGGCGGCGGCGCGGAAGAAGAGATAGAAGTAGCGGAAGGCGGCCAAGTTGCCCTGTTCGATAAGCTGAACCAGGTCTACTTCGTAGTAGACGTCCAGGCGGAAACTCGAGTCGTGGTGAAAGAGCCGCCACTGTCGTCCGTTGGAGAGCACCCCCCAGGTGCACCCCGTGTGTCGCAGGTAGTAGTCAATCTGGTAGCAGGGATTGGCGTTGGTGAAGGCGTCGGTAGCCCCGTTCACGATGCGTTTGTCGAGAGGACGCTCCCAGCGTTTGGCGTCGGCTACAGACAGGGCACTTTCCCAGTACGCAGGTTTGCCCAAGTTGGGTGCCGCCGCATGGCGATTATCCTCGTTGGCAAAGAGGGCGTAGTCCGGTGTGCCGAGCGCCCCGGGCAGGGACGGTTGCACCTCATAGGCGTGGCACAGGATCTTGAGAACAGGCCGAATCCAATGTTCCTCAGCCTCGGCCTCGTTGTAGTGTGGCAGCGAATTGGCATGCCGGTCGTACAGTGCTGTGATGGCTTCTAGCGCTTGCCTGGTCTCGGCTTCCACCATGCGCCACTCTGGCTGTTGCAGCAACACCTCAGTGAGGTAGTGGTCTGAGAAGAGGAAATGGTTGCGGTGGGTTTCCAGTGAAAGCGCGAGCTGGCGAACGGTTTCGGGCATGGTATCCTCACTCAGGTCGTATACGTTTGCGGGGTCCTATCATCACGAGATATTCTACACGGTTTTGTGTGAAGGGGCAAGCGCGAACACTCGCGGGATCTCATAGGTCGGTGCCGCGGTCCGTCTGTCAAGATGCAGCGAATGTGCCCGCGGATGAATCCGCGTCTGGTACGGGAAACACGTTGAAACGTGTTGCTTGGGTGCGTGGGGCGCGAGGCAACGCGATTGATCGCGTTTTGTGTGACAGGCGGGCAATTCATTGGCCGGGTTGGCTGGGCGTTCCATCCGTCAGGATGCTGCGCATCTGCCCGCGGATGAATCCGCGTCTGGTACGGGAAACACGTTGAAACGTGTTGGTTGGGTGTGTAGGGCGCGAGGCAACGCGATTGATCGCGTTTTGTGTAGCAGACGGGCAATTCATTGGCCGGGTCGGCTACTGGTCGCAACAAAACCTGCCCCTACGATTTCGTTGACTGTACAAGCAGGGAACCAATCGGTGGATAGAAGCGTCTACTCTTTGAGATGCTACTATCCCTTCATCTTCATCAGTAAGGAGGCGAGATAAATGGAAAACAAGAAACTGCTTAGAATCGTTAGCTTTGCTCTGCTTATCATCGTGGGATTGACCCTGGCCGGGTGCTCTGACCGCACGGCTCCGCCGCCGCAGACACCGGTGTTCATAGTGGTTACGGCCACGCCCGGGAATACCCCGACGATAGTCGGGCCTGACCCCACGAATACGCCGATACCGACCGAGACACTAATACCGGTGGTGGACACCCCAGTGCCGAACGCCAGTCCCACGCCGGAGGGCTCCCAGGACGACATCGCCACCATCAAGACCGGCGTGCTCAACGTGCGCCAGGGCCCCAGCACCAGCTACCCCATCGTCACTACCCTCCGCTTCGGGAGTAAGGTGACCGTACTGGGCCAAAACCAGACGGCGGGATGGTTGCAGGTGCGCTTGTCCGACGGCACGGTGGGTTGGGTGAGCCGCAGTTACACGGACTTCACAGGGACGGCGACTGTCGTGCCTACGCCCGCACTCCCGCCAACAACCACACCGCCGCCATCCTCTCCGACGGCCACGCCTCTGCCTACCGTGGGAGTCTGGCGCGGCGAGTACTACGGTAAT
>JAKLPW010000300.1 GCA_022013675.1 Anaerolineae bacterium
AGAGAATATCCACACGTGCACCCTCTTCGTGGGCCAGACCGCGTTGTTGCGTCCGGGCTTTGTCCAACAGTTCGAGCCGCAGATTCAGGCTCTTGACACAGCCGGGAACATCCGCTGGGTGGGTTTGGCAGAGGTGATCGACATCTGGAAGGCCGAGTACGGTGAGATGCCGAACATCCCTCGCTATTCAAATGAATCCGCTGGCAACCTTGTCGTCAATGGTGGCTTTGAGGAAGGTAGCGGTGGTGAGCTTTTGGGCTGGACCACGTTCGGCCCAAGCCCGCCCGGCGCGACTTTCGCGTGGGACAACAGCAGCTCGCACGACGGTGACTACAGTGTAAGGATAGACGCTGCCGGGACCGAAATCGGTATGTGGCAACAGCTCGTGGACGTCACACCGGAGACGATCTACTCGTTGAGTGGCTACGTAGCTTTCGAGAGCGTTTTCCCTCCGGGTTACTGCAATCTGGAAATCGTGTTCAGAGACTCCGAGGGTCACGTTCTCCAGTTTGTCGATTTGCCCGAGCACGATGGCACACGACCCTTTGAGCTTGACTTTCCGTACGACCTGAAGTTCCGCGCTCCGGCGGACGCGGTGACCGCGGAGGTCAATTGCTTTCTGCAAGGGCCAGGGACGGCGTGGTTCGATGACATCTTCTTCGGGTGTGCTCCGGTCGGAACCATATCCGGCACGGTGACGAGCGGGGGGCAGCCATTGCAGGGAGTGCGTGTCTATCTGTGGGGTGATCCCTGGGACGAGGTGTACGAGGATCATACTGACGAGATGGGCCGGTATGTACTTGAGGATGTACCGGTGGCATTCCCGCGCTATGTGATGCTGGCGGAGAAAGACGGCTACAAGACGAAGCCCACAGGCGACGTGGAAGTTCTGGCCGATGGGACGACCACCGTCAACTTCGATCTGGTTCCAGGCACAGATCCGGTAGATGATCTGCAAGTTAAATACGGGTGTCTGGAGCTGAATTATAGTGAAGAGCCATATCAGGTGCCTGGCAATGCGATCATACCCTCTGACCCTGGCGGTTATCCTGATTCCGTACGTGAGTACCTCAAGAGCGACCAGTACATCACCTCCGACGACCCGGAAATCGTCGCGCTGGCCCATGAAATCCTCGATAGTGTGCCTGAAGAGGATAGGAGCAGTACCTACGAGGTGGCCTGGGCCGTCTATGAGTGGGTCGTCAAGAACATCAATCATGACGCTGTGTTCGGCGACAAGGACCAACCGTATTGCGACGTGACCAGCGGCATCTATCAGACTATCTGGGGCGACGGATGGTGCTGGGGAGAAAACTTCTATGACTGGGCGTATACGCCCACCGAGACACTGGCGGCAGGATGCGCGATATGCGTAGAGCACTCGTGGCTCGCCTCGGCTCTCCTGCGGGCCCTGAACATCCCTGCGAGAGCGAGAGTTGGATCTGCTCAGTTCTGGGTCCAGAAGCCGAGTGAATACGGATATTGGGTAGGTCTGTCCACCAGCAGTGGCTCGAATGCCTATCGGGAACACGGCAACCTCGGCGCTGGGTTTGGAGGCTCAGCATTTCCATCGTATTTCTCCGTCACGAGCGAGCCTTTCCTGCATGAGGACTGGGACATGTGGAACAAGTGTCTCTGGCGTGAAAGACATCCGTGGGGGGAGAGCTATCCGGCGACGCAGCAGGGATTGGATCAGGTCCTTGCGGATATTGACGTTTTTGAGGCAACTGGCGATGCACCCCGAGGCACCCATGTAGCTCCTGGCGCTGATCGGTATCAGATCAACTATAGTGACATAACCGTGAATCTGTACAACATGGGCAGCCAGCACGTTCTGGATGTCCGTTTCCCGATGATTTCAGAATCCGACACTCATCATGACATGGGGAGTCAGGCTTACTGGACCAACCATCCCGAGTGCGTCACACGAACGTGGATCGAAGAGATAGCGAATCCGCCGGTAGAGGGAGTACAGCGTTGGTACCACATTGAGTTCGACTTGACGAGTCTCTTGGATAGCGACCCGATTCCTTACCTGCACTCGCCCTTCGGCTTTCATCCAGCCAGTGTCGCCAAGCCGGGCTACCTGGACAATGGATACGTGGACGCCGCCAATATCGGTGTCAAGTGGACCCGTGAGGGCGTGTATGCCTTTTGGTTCATCGTCCAGTCCGATCTCGAGCAGCCGGCATACGACTTCACTCTCTACGACCAACAATGGGGGGACATCCCGACGGATATGTGCATCCTGGCTAACATCGCTCCCCAGGGAGGGAGGATTGACGAGGGCCGCTGTCTGCCAGGTTCCTGGCTGCCCGTCGACGAGGCCAAGTACACCGCTTTCGTCACCGCAACGGTCGAGCGCTACGACGGCGATGGAATAGATGACATGCCCGACTTGGTCAACCCGATCAAGTACTGGCAGGTGGGCAACGAGCCGAACGACCAGAGACAGTCAGACTTCGCCGACTTGCAGCGCATCACCTACCAGGCCATCAAGCAGGCCTGTCCTGAGTGCACAGTCTTGATCGGGGGCGTGCCAGGGTTCCCGGCGGGCTACGCAGCGAGTTTCGACGCTGAGTATGCTCCCATTCTTGCGGAACTCGGGGGCCAGTACGTGGACGTGTTCGACTTCCATTGGTACGGCACCGCCAGTAGCGAATACCGCCTTCGAGACACGGCCAGTGGTCAAGATGTTCTGAGTCACATCCTCGCCACGTTGAGCAGCAATGGTTTCCCGGCTGACCTGCCCATTTGGATTACCGAGATGGGATCTTACTCCGGGGATCCCGAACGTTCGCCGTTTCAGACTGAGCGTCAGCAAGCTGGCGACTACTTCAAGCGGTTCATCTATCCTCTTTCGAGGGGTGTGGAGAAGGTCTTTCCGGCTTTTGGGCTGATGGAGGGGTTCAAACATGACAACGGCTACTTTGACCATACTGGCCTGATCTACGATGGGTCGGAGGACGCGGACGACCTTGGTCTGGGCGTCAAGAAGCTCGCGTACTACACCTACAAGAAGATGACCGAGAAGCTGGAAGGAGCTGATTGGTCTACTCTCACCACTCTGCACAATGGTAGCGAGGACGATCATCTTTATCTCTTCCGGATTGAGAAGGATGGCCAGCCCATCCACATCGCGTGGTGGGATTATTTCGACGAGCCGAGCTATACCGCCGGGGACACGAGGGCCATCACGCTGACCGATCTCACCAGTACGGCTGTGACCGTCACCACCGTCGTGCCTTTCGCTGACACTGGCCAGGAGGTGACTGACTATGGTACGGCCTTCGCCGTCATGACCTACCTTGTCTCTGAAGGGTCAGTTACGATCCTCATAGGTGAGGATCCGGTATTGGTGGAGGAAGGCGATGGGGTTCTTCATTTCGTCCACCTGCCGAGTATCTTGAAGTGAAGCAAATGGTTGATACCAGGAATCGCGCCGGGATATGAGTAGGGGGAGGAGAACTGGCGAGTTGACAATCTAGTGTCGTACATGCTAGTCTTGCCTGACCGGCGGGGATGAAAACAGACTAGCAGGAAGATGCTAGGATGTTCAGGCGATGCGTTCTGGTCGGGCGGAAAACGAGGTGGAAGATGCTCCGCTGCTTACTGGTTCGGTGCCGGGCCTGGAGGTGGTGGCGAGCACTGACGTGAACGGCGACCGACCTACCGTGCTGGTGATCAACAAAGAGGAGGAAGGGACTCTGGTGGAACCATCGGCAAGCGAAGTGCTGCTAGAATAGCCTCGTGAACTGATAGTGGGCAATCGCGAGGACTTCCCTGAGGGTGTAGTAGTAGCGCAAACGGGGAATCGTATACGTGGGGCTGTTCAATGCTGGTGAACCCCAGGCACGGATGCCTTCATCTCGTGCCATCATTAGAGCGCGGTATATGTGGAAAGGGTCGCTCACGATTATGGCCGTGTTCCAGGTGTGTTCTTGCATTGTGGAGCCTGCACGCTGGATGCTCTCGATGGTTGAGCGAGACTCGGTATCTAAGATGAGTGATTGCTCTGGAACACCGTGGCCAACCGCAAGGCGACGCATCACCTCTGCTTCGGCGGGAGGGTAGCGGCCTATAGCTCCCGACAAGACAATGTAGTCTGCCATGCCCCGCTGGTAAAGCACTATGCCATGCTGAACGCGTGCCTCCAAGCTGGGACTTGGTCTTTCCCCAGGCCAGACCGCACATCCGAGTATGATGATGACATCAGCACGCCGTGCTTCATCCTTCTGGGCCTGCGCTGATACTCTGAGCCACAGATTCACAAAGAGCAATCCCAGAGCAACGAGAACAGTCAGCGCAACCCCATACCTGGCCATCTCCATGCGGGTCCTGTGCCTTGTCTGGTTAGTCTTCACGGTGCTCCGATGGAAGGAGCACAAAGGTAGTTTGTAACTCGCCTACTACCTCTCCGCGATGATTGTAGATGGAGCGTGACCAGTGGGATCCCAGTCGTGACATATCATCCTCTTGGAGTACACGGATCTGCTGGAGGCAACTCAGGACGACTGGACCACTCGCTCGTCCCTGCAGATCACCGTCTTCGATCTTCAGTGCTAGGCCTAGCCCGGGATGAAGGTCGGTCGGCAACACGCCCACGGCGTAGTAACCCTCCGCGCCCCCCTTAGCGACTAGCCTCGATCCGCCTACGTGCATCAAGTCAGTATTGAATCGACCAGAGCCCGCGACCATTTCAGGGTGTCTCTGCATGGCTTCAACTACTCGCCTGCAGTCTTCTCTTCGCCCGGCAGGCCAAGCTGCGGGATCCACGAGGCGAGCGTAAGCATACGCTGCTCTCCACAAGGGCAGGCCGAAGACCGGCACGCCGCAGCCATCCTTGCCGATCTTGATCTGCTCCGGCGTCAGGCCGGCGAAATCGGCGATTGCGGCTCGTATTTGGATTTGCACCGGATGATCTGGCGAGGTGTAGTTGTCGAGAGTGTGCTCGCCATGAACCGCAAGCGCCAGCATCCCGGCGTGCTTGCCAGAGCAATTGTTGTGAATGGCCGTCGGTTCTTGGCCACTACGCCTGAGCTTCCGCGCAGCCTCTTTGTTCATGGGCCAATGAATCCCGCAGCGAAGTGCTCCTTCGTGAAGGCCTATCTTGGCAAGTATGCTTCCCACGGCCTCGACGTGAAAGGGCTCACCGCTGTGG
This sequence comes from Anaerolineae bacterium, assembly GCA_022013675.1. GTDB lineage: Bacteria > Chloroflexota > Anaerolineae > JAKLPW01 > JAKLPW01 > JAKLPW01. Next base: position 5,162 of record JAKLPW010000300.1, read on the forward strand.
GAAGCCATCATCACCGCCAATTCCCGATCGGTGAACCGGAAGTGGTCGGCGGCGCCACTTTCGATCAGTGGGATTAACTGCAATGGCTTAGCTGACGAGCGCATGAAGACATACTGCTCGACGTCACCTACGGAGGATTTGAGCTTGCCCTCCGCGTCCACCAACGCGATGATCCCCCGGTGCCGGGATTCTACCAGTTCTCCTCTTGTTGCTTCGACTAGAGTCTCCATCGTCTCTAGAGTGCCTCCTTTCAATTATCCCCTTCCATTGTCCCACGTGGATTGGGTTCGGTTCTGGGAGAATGGCAGCGCTGATTATACCACGGGAGTACGTTGCCTTCAACTGGACGACACGCTAGTGCGCTCGGGTCTTCGGTCAGTGTCGGCCGGTCTGTTGGAGACCCGCTGGCCTTGACATGTCAGTTGTGACGGAGTATGCTTCTTAGGTATGGTCGCTGGGACTACTTCCCTGCTCCCCCTTCTTTCCCTCACGACAGCAACGGGGCCAATCAGTACATGGTTGCGAAGTGCCCTGGTGAGAAGCTGTCCACTCATGTTGCTGGTATCGTGTCAGGTCTCATTCACAGAAATCCTCTGTCTTCGGTGAGTTGATGGTGTTCATTTCTCTACAGAGCAGTGACCAAGTAATGGAGTTGGTGGTCATGCTGGTGTATCCTGGGCTGACGCATCATATGGAGGTGCAAGAATGAACAGAGTAGATTGGCACGAAAAGAAAGCTCAAGCCCTCATTTTGGCGGCGGCAGGTTTGCTGATACTTATCGGGATGATCCACTTAAGCAACCTCGGGCCGTCCATCACCGAGGCGAGCTTCGGCCCCAGCGTTGCTCGGGAGGAAAGCGAGTCGCCAGGCATCGCGTGTCTCTTGGACGAGCAGTACTGTTGGGATGAGAATACCAATGGTTTCAGCATACCCTTCAATGCCCTGATGCACAGTGACATACGCATCTCGTGTGCCCCTGCGGGAGCGACGGTCTCCCGGGTGGCGGTACGGGCCGAGTTCGACCATGACTGTACTCAGCAATTGAATATCCGACTGGACAAGTCAGGCCCTCCCATCCATTCCACCTTCCTGCAGCAGTGTGAGGAGACTGAGGGAGGATCTCAGATCCTTGAGTTAAGCACTGACCACTTCAATGGGGACTCAGTGAACGACACGTGGACGCTTTACCTTCGGGATTGCCATGATGGCTGCCTGGGGTACTTCAATTCCTGGGCGATCACAGTGTACTACGTGGTTCCCACGGCCACGCCCACCGCCACACCGACAACGCCGGTTCCCGGTCTCACGCCGACGAGTACGGGTGTACTTCCGGCCACGCCGACATCCACGCCCACTCCGATGCAGAGCCCGGCCTCTCCAACCCCAACCGGCTTGGATCTGCGGGTAGAGCACGTCGAGCTGACCCAGGCGATTCAGTGCAAGGACAACTCCCACTGCCCCGACAATGCGGTGCCGCTCATCTCTGGAAAAGATACGTACGTGCGAGTGTACGTGGAGGTCGTTGGGACAAGTGCATCTGTACCCAATGTATCTGCCCGGGTGACAGCCAAGATGCCCTGGGGGGACTACACCACCGATCCCATCAACGCAACGATCACCGCCAAGCTCAGTCCCCAGCGATCGCACTTCAACGACACGCTGAACTTCTACCTCCCGGCGTCGATGGTGGATGCTTCTGGGACGCTGGTAGTAGAGATCAATCCCAACCGAGCCGTTGCGGAGGTCGACTACACGAACAACCAGAAGACGGTGAGCTTGACATTCGTTGCCACCCCGGCGTTGATCATCGTGCCGATCTGGATCGACTACGACTACGGTGGAACCCAGGCAATCGTGGACGGGTCGATGCACTATAATATGGGCTACTACCTGAAGAACATCTTGCCGGTGGGACAGATACAGTGGTATATTCTGCCTGGCCCCTCGCTCAAATGGACGCAGCAGATCGGTCCTGGTGGAGGAAGTTGGGGCGCCATTCTGGCCAAGCTGACTGACATGAGGAAGAAGAGCTCCTCGGTGCCAACCAGTGCCCACTGGTATGCGATGGTACCGTTCAAGGTTGCTCAGGGCAGTATGTGCGGCTTGGCCTACATGCCGGGCAACGTCGCCGCAGGGCGCGTGCCCGTTCACCACGAGAACTTCGAAGATGCCGCCGATATAATGGCCCATGAGTTGGGACACAACTTCAACCGAGGGCACTCTCCTTGCGGTGTGACCCCCTCCGACCCCAATTACCCTTACCCAAATGCCCGGTTGGGTGACTATGGCTGGGATCCACAGGTCGCCGGTGGTGGCAAGGCTCAATCCTGGCCGGGTGGCTTCGTAGTCCCGGCGACATCGTTTGACGTGATGAGCTACTGTCAGGATGAGTGGATCTCGGAATACACCTATCGAGCCATCTTGAACTATCGGGGGACATCTCCGGCTACCTTTGGATCCGGATCGGATAAACAGATGCCAGTCGCAAGTGCGCCGTTGCAGTGGCACTCCGCGGAGTGGCGGCAGTACCTGTTCGCTTCGGGTACGATCTTTGAAGATGGGGCGGAGCTTGACCCATGGGCAATACTGGAACGTCCCGAGGGATCAGACGATGGTCAGGGCGAGGGACCGTATCTCCTGCGGCTAATCGCTGCCAACGAGGAGACGTTGTTCGAACGGCATTTCAACACAGAGATGCTCCAGGAGATCTGGCTTCCAGGGACGTGGGTGGGGAGCATGGAAGAAGAGGGGACCCATGCCTTCTATGAGATTCTACCTTGGCATCCCGGTACGGCGCAGATTCAAGTGTGGCACGGGGAACATCTCCTTGCGGAACGGATTGTGAGTGATCATCCTCCCATAGTGGAAGTGATCGTGCCCCGCGAGGGTGACTTCTGGCCCGCTGATGGGGAAGAGATCATCGAATGGCGTACAGAGGATGGGGATGGTGGTCCCTTGTGGTTCGATGTGTTATTCAGCCGTGACGGTGGAGAGACTTGGGACGTGATCGCCACACGCCTTGAGCATAACTACCTTGCGGTACGCAGCAGCCAGTTTCCTGGAACGGAGGGGGCGCTGCTTCGCGTACGTGCTTCAGATGGTGTTCTCACCTCCGATGCCATCACGGGGCCATTCGCCATCGAACCGAAGGCACCACAGGTGTCCATTGGAGCACCACTCGATGGGGCTACGCTGCCAGAGGGGGTACCTTTTAGACTCAGGGGCTACGCATACGATCCGGAGGATGGTGTGTTGAGTGAAGAGGCAATGGAGTGGGATTCTGATCAGGATGGCTGGTTGGGCCATGGATCCGATCTCCTGGTCGAGGATCTCTCGCCTGGCAGGCACACGATCACACTGCATGCCGCCGACGGCGATGAGCAGATTGGATCAGACAGTGTGAGCATTCTCGTAGGCAATTGGATCCACTTACCGTTGGTTACGAAGGGCTAGTCGCGGCTGGAACGCGTGGGTCGCGAGAGGAAGAGGGTTCTGGGGGACGCGAGACGTCCCCAAGCCACAGGGGCTACGCAGACTCGCTGGGTGGGGGGTTCGGTGGGGCCTTTCGCGCTGCACCGGCTCACTGATCCTGTCTCTGGCACGTGGCTTGTGAGTGTCATAGGCCGATAGGAGGGTACACGTGGGAATGAAGATGTTCGTCGAGAAGACACTGCTGGCCGTCTTGTGCGCAGGGGGATTCCTATTTGGACTGACGGCGTCCTGGTTGGCGGATGCTGCTTCGCCTAGCCTTCAGGCTCTCTCCCTGGTGCGGATGCGGGAGACCCGTAGCGATGGGGCAACCAGGCTGGCTTCCCCTGTAACGGGGATGAGTGACCAGAATCCTGCCTTCTCGCCGGATGGCAGGCATCTCGTCTTCACCCGTCTCGCAAATGGCTACAACAGGGGGCCGGCGGGTCTGTTCGTGCTCGCGTTGGACAGCGGCGAGATCACTCGCCTGACGCCGGTTGAGGATCAGGACAATGTCAATCTGCCCGGCGCTGCATGGAATGATGTCACGAATGGCATTGTGTTTGCCTCTGACCGCGCTGATGCCGACGATCTCTGGATGGTTGCGACCGACGGGACTCACTTCGTCAGGATCACCTCTCACGTTGGATTGCCGATGTACATGGAACCGTCGTGGTCACCCACCGGCGACTGGATCGTGTTTGAAGCCAGTCGATCTGGAGAGAGTGAGGACGACCGCGTGGGTGGAATCTGGAAGGTGCGGGCGGACGGTAGTGAACTGACACAACTGACCCATGACCCGGATTGTGACGACCGCCAGCCCAACTGGTCACCAGCCAGCGACCGGATTGTTTTCCAACGCAGGCGGCTGCCTTCCGGTCAGTGGGACGTGTACACGGTCGCCAGTGATGGCAGCAAGCTTCGGAATGTGACGCGCGACCCGATGACAAGCGACACAGATGCTTCTTGGTCGCCGGATGGTCGATTGATTGTCTATTCCAGCGACCACGGTGGCTTGCCCAGGCCGAGCATCTTTGTCATCCCCGCTGTCGGCGGTGAACCGGTTCGGGTAACGCACGAGGCCAACGCCGCTGATGGAGCGCCATCCTGGTCGCCCGACGGGCGCTGGATCGCTTTCGAGTCCCACACAGTCGATGATGCTCCAGCCGCGCTGTGGCGTATTGCCGCGCCGTCGCTGGATTCCCCTGTGTGGCCGGATTGGGCTCACACTGCTCGCCTGGCCGGTGCAGCCTTCGAGCTGGACATGAGCGAAGAGGAGATAGATGCCAAGCTGCAACAGGCGGCCGATGAGGGCGTGAGTGTGTTGATTGCGGATGCTCCTACCGGCTGGAGCTACACCGCCTGGTCTGACACTTCAGAGTTCAACCAGGTTCTGTCATTCATGCGCGATAGCGTCTTCCCCGTGGCGCACGCCAAGGGCCTCAAGGTCGTCTGGTATCTCACTGGCTTGGAGCTGGTATGCGAAGGCTGCGTCAACAGAGGGCGAGACCCAGCGGTAGAACACCCTGACTGGATGCAGATAGATCGCTACGGTAACATCGTCCAGTTTGCCGGTGTGCAAGACATCTTCTGGCTGGAACGAGACGATCTTGATGCGTGGCTGTCGCCCGAATCTCCGTATCGGGATTTCTATATTAACCGCATCGAGGAGATTGCCGCCTGTGGTGCCGATGGACTATGGATTGACGTCATCTACCTGCTGAAC
>JAKLPW010000301.1 GCA_022013675.1 Anaerolineae bacterium
ACTGCGCACCATCCACCAGGAACAGCGCCCCGGCCTGATGGGCAAGGCGACCGATCTCCCGGACCGGATTGATGGTACCCAGCACATTGGAGACGTGGACACAGCAGACCAGCCTCGTCCGCTTGGTGATCGCTTCCTTCAACTGCTCCAGATTCAGAGTTCCATCATCGTAAATGCCGACGGTCTTTAGGGCCACGCCAGCTCGCTCGCACACCATTTGCCAGGGCACCAGGTCCGAGTGGTGCTCCATCACGGTGACCACCACTTCGTCGCCGTGCCGCAAAGGCTCCAGCTCGCCCTCGCCAAGGAGCAGCGAGTAGGCCACCAGGTTGATCGCTTCAGTGGTGTTGCGCACGAAGACGATTTCCCTACCATCATTGGCGCCGATGAAACGGGCCACGTTCTCATGAGCCTGCTCGTACAACTCCGTCGCCTCGTGCCCCAGCGTGTGCGATGAGCGATGGATGTTAGCGTTGTAGGTACAGTAGAACTCCTGGATGGTGCGCAATACCTGCCGCGGCTTCTGTGTAGTGGCAGCGTTGTCGAAGTAGATCAGAGGCTTGCCTCCGATCTTCCGCTGCAGGATAGGGAAGTCAGCGCGTATGGTCTGTACATCCAGGATGGATGTGTCCCTCATGGTCGCTACCTCTCACTTGTGACTGACCCGGTTGCTCGTCCCTGAGATCGCGGTCACCCATCGCTCTCCAATGCAGGGAACAACCGAGGTACATCGAGTGCCTGATACAGATCAGGTTGGCACGCCATACCTCGCGGCGGAGTTGTCCCGGCAGGCCCCCGGCGGTGAGCCCCCTTTCGGGCCTCGTACCTGCACTACGTGCACAATGCCATCGTGGTGGGAGCAGATTCACTCATCTGCCCTGACTTATGGCACCTAGTCGCAGCACGAATCAGTGGCCTCCCCCTCTACGTGTCTCTCCAGCTCTGACATAGCAGCCGCCCAAGCACCCTCAAACATCAGCCGTGCCTCTTCCCACTCCGGAGTATCTCCCCACCCGGTGTGCAGCAGATGAACCTCAGTGCCCTCCGGGTAAGGAATGAAAGAGACCGCCACGTTTGTGAGAGGTCTGACCTCGTTCATGACGTGCTTGAATCGTCCAGGTCCCTTCCACTCGAACGACAGGAAGCTGCCTGGATGCAGAGCCAGCACCTTGCACCCGATAGTACTATCGTTCTCCCTGTCGTCCGGGTCCCAGAACAGCTCGTACTTCCCGCCTACGCGCGGCTCGACGTCGGCTGCCCGCGTAAGCCACTTCTCCAGATGTTCGTTCACAGTGAACATCTCAAATGCCCTGGGCGTATCGCATGCCAGGGCGATCAGCAGATAGATTAACTGTCCACCTCTACTCCTCCTGCTGTTGATGCTGAGCGCTCTTCTGGATGTCTCGGACCTGCAGACTCCAGTTCCCATCCCCAGCGAAGTAGCGCTTCACGGACGCTCGACTCCGCCTCACTTCGATTGGGATGCCCTGGCCAGCAGATGCGCCCCACTCACTACCCCGGATGTTTCCCAGCGGTGCCTAGAAGCCCACGCGCAAGAGTCTGCCCAAAGCACCGAGTGACATCGAGAACACGCCCCGGTCTCTCCTACACGAGAGCCTTCGCGGAGTGCCGCGGCCTACGCAACCTGGAAGAGTTTTCGTTGACCCAGTAGCTAATGTATCACGGAATCGTAGCCTGAACAAGAATCCTCGCCTCCTGTGCTTTCCACTCTCAGCTTCTCACAGTCAGCGCACTAGGAGAACTCCCATGACACACAGACACATGTGCAGACCCACCGTCCCTGCGCAGGGCCGAAGCATTGACCACACAATCGGCACACACGTAGCTCCTGACCGCAGGTTTGGTATGTGGGGAGCCGCGCGTGTCACATACCGCGATGCTCGCACGCCCCAACGTGACAGGTCTTCTGATGAAGCGAATTAGTCATCCTACCTCGGCGCCCCCTCTACCCTCTGACGTCAATCACGGGGTCGAGGGGGCAGCAAGGAACGGACCGATTCGAGCGGTCACAGCAGCGCTGTCAGTAGCAGGATCACCACTGATAGCCCGACTGACCCCCACAGGTGTGCAGACATCCGCTTCTGGAGCGCCAGCAGCCCCGGCGGTGGGCCAGGAGGTGGTCCCCCAGCGTCTGGACCGGATGACTTGGGTCCCCCGGACGGAGGCCCGAAGGAGGCCATCTTTGGTGCCAGTTTGAGCCCCAGGTATGCCCCGTTGAAGGCGAGTACGGCCGCCAGGATGATCTTGACCAGCAGAATGTTGCCATAGCTAGTGCTGAACTTGAGCAGATTGGTGAAACCGATGATCCTATCGGTCCGAAGGGACCCCGTGATCACGACAAGAACCACGGCCACCCAAGTCAGGAGCCCAAACCGCTTGGAGTAGGCTTCGAGTAGCTTCCCCCGCTCCGCTGGGACAAGTGCCCTCAAGCTAGGGGTGAATACGAGGGCGTAGACAAAAATACCCCCCACCCAGAAAGTGAACCCTACCATGTGTAACAATGCCAATACAGCTTTCATTTCCCACTGTCTCCTCTCTATGAGATCACTCGTGTCATACCCAGGCTCCAATACGCGTTCTCTTGACAATTGCTCTGGTCCGGCCCCTACC
>JAKLPW010000302.1 GCA_022013675.1 Anaerolineae bacterium
AGGACGTGATCGGGGATCGGTAGGCGTGCCTGCGGCTCATGTGGCTGTCTCCTTATGGAAGGTGGGAGGGCGGTCTCACAGTTCGTTAATGAAGCTTGATGATACCACAGTTTCGGCCAGGAGCTAAACTTTGCGGGGAAAGCTTGACTTCATTCCGTGTTGGTGAGGGACGGAGTTTGGAGGTTCTCAAGGGGCAAGTTCTTGAACACAAATCCAGCCAGAATGGATAGAAAACATTCGTGCAATTCGCATATTCGTGTCATTCGTGATTGTGGTATCCACCACATACTCAAAGGGTTATGTATAATAGGCACAACAACAAATACCCTGCGGTATAAGGAGGCTACCATGAAAACGAAACCTGCTCGCGACCGCCTTAGTGAGAAGAACTGTCGCGGGCTGCTGGTCAACCACTTGCGCACTCGCTACGCCTTCAGCCCGGCCATGGCTGACGTGCTGGCCGAGGACGCGCTCTACCTGCGTACCATCTCTGCTCCGGGAAGCCGTCAGGACGGCCAAATCATCTGCTACGCGGTCAAGAACACAGAACCTGCTGGCAAAGCTCTCAAGGACTGTGAATATGAGGCGGTCACTCTGACGTTGTATCACCCGGATGACATTGCCTATCGCCACCAGCACGGCCTCCTGGAGTTGAGGCAGCACATCTTGAAACGCATCTGTGATGAGGCCGTCGCCCAGGGCGCTCCCCTGACCCAAGAGGACCTGGGGGCAATCCTGTTCATGGATCGAGGCACCGTGGCTGACTATGCTGCCGTGTTGGAGGCACGGGAGGAATCGATCCTTACCCGCGCCCACTTCACCGATGCAGGTCGAGCGGTGACCCATAAACGCCCCATCATCCAGTTGCGCCTTCTGGGCGTGCCAGAGACAGAGATTGCGCGTCGCACCGGTCACACCCTTTCCAGCGTCGAGAGATACATTGATGGCTTGCTGCGGGTGGCACTGCCCCATCGGCATGGAGATGCTCCTCAACTCATCAGCCGCATCACTGGCTTCAGCCTTTTCTTAGTCAACGAGTACATCGCACTTTACGAAGAACTGGCTGAGGATAAGAACTTCGCCATTCCTTTGCGCAAGTTCCTCGACTTTTATGCCGACGGGCTGTTGCCCCGCCAGGCGAAAAAAGGGGGCTGAAAATGGACGCCCAGACGTGCAAACGACTGTCCTACAAGGCCCGCTACGGCCCTCTGGCCCAAAAAACGCTCCTCAGTGCTCTCAAACGGGAGTTACTGGCCAACTTCGGCTTCGAGAATATGGCCCTCGTCGCTGACCTGCTCATTGACCGTTTCCTGACCATCGTGGATGAGTTCAGTGTCACCCCCGGCCGACTGAAACCCTATCAGACGATGCTCATCGGTGTGGACAAGCGGGAGAAGTTTGGCTACGGTAAGCGCATCGCCAATGCCAAACTCAAACCAGCCATCGTCTCTTTCATCACCCCAGAGGAGATCCTGGAATTGGCCGATGGCACTCCGCTGCCCAAACTGCGGCCTCGTATGGTGGCCCGTATCTTCAAGGAAGCGTTCGATCAAGGTGCTGTTCTCTCCTTCACCATCGTCGGCTTGCTGTTCGGCGTTTCGCCTACAGCCATCGGCAGGTGGGTCAAGCTATACTATGACTCTCACCCCGGCGAGGTCCTGCCCCACGCAGGTGTGATCTTCGACCTGGGCCGTACCCAGACTCACAAAGGGCCTATACTGTCGCTCCACTACCAGGGATTGCTGACCCAGGAGATCGCACGCCGCACTAACCACGATCCGCAGAGAGTAGATAAGTACCTTAAGGATCACCACCGCATTGTTGCTGCCCATGAGGCCGGTCACTCTTTCGACAAGACTTGTCTGCTGACCGGACTCTCGCCCAGCTTGGTGCGACAACACCTGGACTGGTACGAGCGCCTTACCAACAGAGAGACTGGACTTACGACGAGTGGCTGAGATTGCTTCCTTTCCCCCATTGTGGTATCATACGCTGGTCTACAATGGGGGAGGGGATAAAGCCAGCCTTTGCTGGCGTTTCTCCCTTTCGTCACACGTCCCCCCCCGTGAGTATGGGGTATTTACCACAACAGGTGATAAAATCAAGGGCGGTGGTATGATGGCACAGGGTGAAGCAGCAGGAGGTGGAGGCATGGACAGACTTGAGGAGATGGTTAGGGATTTGCCACGTGAGCTCCAGCAGGAGGTAGAGGACTTTGTGCAATTCCTGTTGGAGAAGCGGTCGAAGGGACCGCGAGGCAAGCCAACGTTTGACTGGGCCGGCGCGCTTAAGGACATGGGGCACCAATACACCTCGGTAGAACTTCAGCATAAGATCTCAGAGTGGATGGCTGGGGAAGAATGAAGCAGCTCCTCATGGATACCAACATCTTCCTCGAAGTGATTCTGGAACAAGAGAAGGCCGAGGAGGCACAGGCTCTTCTGGCAAAGACTGAGGAACACGAGCTCTTCATATCCGACTACTCCCTCCACTCCATAGGAGTTCTCCTCTTTCGTCGAAGGCAACACGAGGTTTTCGGGCAATTCGTGAAGGACATGATGCTAAGCGCTGGCCTGATAATGATCTCTCTGCCCGGAAAGGACATGGAGGCCATCATCGACGCAGCCCGGAGGTTCAACCTTGACTTCGACGATGCCTACCAGTATGTAGCCGCCGAGAAACACAACCTCACC
>JAKLPW010000303.1 GCA_022013675.1 Anaerolineae bacterium
GGAAGCCGTTATCGAACGTCTCTCCATACTCATTGACGAACTCCGCATCGCCATGTTCTGTGTTGGCGCTAGGGATGTGGCAGCCCTCCGTACCGCTCCTCTAAGAAGAAGATCTGTTGAGCCTCTGTCCCGAAAGGAACCTCGACATGATTAGCGCCACGCCATTGGCTCGCAAGTACGGCCCCCAGTTGGAAAAAGAAATGCGAGCGATCCTTGCACTCCCAGAGGAAACTTTGAAGCCCCTCTACGGCATGATGCACTATCATATGGGCTGGGCAGATCCGGATTTCGTTCCCCTGCACACGTATCCCGGCAAGCACACTCGCCCTTTTCTCCTTCTCCTCATCTGCGAAGCCGTGAGCGGAGACTGGCATACCGCCATCCCAGCCGCGGCTGCCGTCGAACTGCTCCACAACTTCTCTCTGATTCACGATGACATTGAGGACCATAGCCCCACACGGCGTGGTCGTTCCACCGTGTGGTCTCTGTGGGGCGTCCCACACGCGGTCAACGTGGGAGACATCATGTTCGCCCACGCCTACCTCGCCATTTCCCGCTTGCGAGAGAAGGACGTCTCTGCAGACAGAATCCGGGTTGCTTTCACTCGCCTGAACCAGACATGTATCTCCCTTTGTCAGGGGCAATACCTTGATCTAGAGTTCGAGGATAGGGCACAAGTCGACATGGCGCTCTACGTGAAGATGATCGAAAACAAGACTGCTGCTCTCATAGCTTGTGCCACTGAGCTGGGAGCAGTCATCGGAGGAGCGTCCCATGCCATCGTGGAGCACTATCGCCAGTATGGCCGTGAGCTGGGTTTAGGATTTCAGATCATGGATGACATACTAGGTATTTGGGGTGATCCTCGAATCACTGGGAAACCGATATGCGATGACCTGCGCACAAAGAAGAAGACCCTTCCGGTTCTGCACGCCTTGGAGACGGAGAGAAAACGAGGAAAGCGGACCTTGCGAGACCTATACTCGCGCCAGGAAATTGGAGACGCTGACGTCGAGAGGATGCTAGCGGTTCTCGAAGAGACAGGCAGTCACCAGTATGCTCGGGAGGTTCTCAGCGGATACCGTGCCAGGGCTCTGGAGAATTTGGAGGTCACCGGCATCGATAACCAGGCGCAACAAACTCTTGTCTCCCTTTCTAGAAATGCCCTGGACCGTGAGTACTGAGCGTTGGGCAGTCATCCTGAGCTCGTCGAAGGATGACTGTTTCAAAGAAATCGCACTCTTCGACAGGCTCAGAGTGCTTGTCTTGCCAACTGCGGTTGTAGTACTAGCTCGGAGGAGACTCACCAGGCATGTCCTGAGTGAACTGGATTAGCTCCTCCAGCTTTCGCTCTGCTGATCCGGAGTCAATTGCTTCCTGCGAAATAGAGATCGCCTCCAACAGACTCGTTGCATGCTCACTGACAACAAGGGTGGCAGCGGCATTCAGCACGACAACGTCACGCTGCGCTCCCTTCTCTCCCCCAAGGATCGCACGCGTGATCCTTGCGTTCTCTTCAGGCAGACCTCCCAGCAGATCCGAGACCTCCGCCCGCGCGAGCCCCAGTTCGACCGCGTCCAGCGCAAAGGTGGTGACGTTGCCGTCATAGAGACTGCTAACCTTGTTCACTCCCGTGGTGCACAGCTCATCCAGTCCGTCAGATCCATAGACCACATAGGCGGAATGACATCCCAGAATCGCCAACACATGAGCCAAGGGTTCGGTCAGTGAGCCGGCGTAGACTCCCAGTACCTGCGATGTAGCTCCGGCGGGATTGGTCAAGGGACCAAGAATATCAAGGATTGTGCGCACACCGATCTCTCGCCGTGTCTCCTCAGCATAATGCATGGCGGGATGCAACCGGGGCGCAAAAAGAAAGCCTATACCCACCTCATCAATGCAAAGGGCTACCTGCTCAGGCGACAGTCTCAGGTTCACTCCCAGGCTCTCCAGCAAATCGGCACTCCCACAATGGCTGGATACTGAACGCGCACCGTGCTTTGCCACACCAACGCCAGCCCCTGCGACCACAAGCGCCGCCGTCGTAGAGATATTGAAAGTACCCGTTCGGTCGCCGCCCGTGCCAGAGATGTCCACCAAATCCTTGCGCTGGGGACAAACAGGCTTTGCCAGCTCACGAACAGCCAGCGCGCAGCCTGCAATCTCGTCCACGGTTTCGCCTTTCATGTGCAAGGCTGTCAGCAAAGCGGCTGTCTGCGCGGCTGAGGCTTCGCCACGCATCACAAGGATCATGACCGACCGCGCTTCCGACTCGGTCAGGTCCCGCCCTTCCAGTAACTTGATGATAGCTTCTTTCATCTTAAGCATTCCAAAGCCCCCGTTGCTCGACTTATCGTTAGAAAGCATATCCATTCTAGAGCAAAGCCTGTTCCCTGTCAAAGATCACCACGCCACCGATACACAAAACAGCAAGAAGATCAGGCAGCCAGATGCCCACACGAAGCGCCAGTCATCATCCGCTCGCTTCCTGCTTAAAGGGGATCGCCAGAAGATCCCCGTCCAAATCACCAACTCTGCCACATAGCGCCAGTTGTCATGTTCCCTGGTCTCGCCCTGAATCCACCAATCGCTGGTATAACTCTAACATCTTGCTTGCAGTGCGAAGAATCGAGTTCCTATGCCCTTCCCTTCGTGCCTCCTGACTCATGCGAGAGAGAGTCTCCCGGTCCTGAACCAGCGAAACCATGGCACGGGCATAGCTTGACATGATACTATAGGTCAAGCGGCCAGTGATTCCGTCTACGATCACATCCTCAACACCCGGAACACGCAATCCCAGCACCGGCAACCCGGCAGCGAAAGCCTCTATGATGGAGAGAGGATGTACCTCCCCCCCAGAGGGCATCACGAAAAGATCCGCCATCATCAGATAGGCAGGCACGTGCTCATAAGGAACCTCTCCCACAAAACGCAGCTTGCTGTCAATGCCCAGTTGTGCTGCCATTCCCTTGAGAGCTTCCAGCTCCGGGCCACTGCCAAGCAGCAGAAGATACATGTCCGAGAAGTCCGTCAACGCCTGTGCGTAGGCCTCAAGCAAGAAGTCAATATCTTTCTCTTTTGCCATGCGGCCAGCGTAGATCAACACAGAGGCTGATGGCGAGATACCAAGGTCCTCTCTCGTGTATCGCACTCTCGGGTGATCGAACAGGTCCAGTTCAATGCCATTGGGGACCACTTCTATAGGAGTATCAATGTCATACGCCACTAAGGTTTGGTATGTGCTCTGGGAGGGTGCGATGACCAGATCACACTGATCCAGGAAACGCGGTATATACGCATCCAACACGGCTCGAGTCAATGACTCCGGAACGAGCGGGACATAGTGAGCATAGCGCTCGTATCGTGTATGCAAAGTAAAAACGAGGGGAATATCCCATTTCCTGCTATAGAGCACTCCTAGTGGACCAGATATGAAAGGATGATGTGCATGCAGGACATCCATGGTCTTACAGATTTTCTTCGCACGGGAACCGAGATCCAACCCCAGGTAGACCCCGAGATCCTTCTTGACAGGGATAGAAGGAGAGCGTATCACTCTCTCCTCATCGTCATCGTAGTCGCCAAAAGTGAATACGTAGACCTCCTCCCCAAGTTTCTCCAGAGCCCGTTTGTAGGCAATAACAAAATTCACGACTCCGCTGATGCACGGACGGTACATGTCCGTCAGCAATCCTATGCGCATGACCTTCTCCAAAGATACATTATCGCTTCCAGCACCCCCCCGCCAATAGCACGCGCTTTATCCGAGATCGTGAAGCAGTGCTCGACGATGCCTCGTGGATCCACATCCCCCACCTTTTGACCCACCTTCACATTCAGACCATCATGCAGGATGCCCCGCAGTACTCCGGATATCCTCGCGAGCAGCGGTTGGCCAGCCACATGTGCCACCACATCACCCGCTTCCACCTGATCTCCAATCGAGGCACATGCTCTGAAACACCCCTCACCAGGAGATTTGAGAACCCTTTCGCGGGTGTGTCCCTCAATACTACCTGGCACCCCTGTGTCAGGAAGAGCGCTTCCTTCCATGATCACCTTACCAAGGTGATGGCCACGCATGGTCTCAATCACCGCGTGTACATCCACTCCGGCAGTGAACCCAGGACCAAGACCAATTACGACAGGAGCATCATCCACGCTTGTGCCCAGGTTTCGCTTGGCTATGATGGCATCCACAACAACCTGTGGACGGAGATGCTGGATGATGTCGGCATGCGGGTCCACGATGACCGGAATGATCCCCTGATCCAGCAAACGATGCACCGCATCCACCTCATCAACCAGGCAGGCCCTTACCCCATCCACCACGATTTCCCCCTCAAACACGGCAGATGCAAAAGAAACCGCGCGTCTGATCACCATTGGCCGAGCTAACTCGGTCACCACCACCCTCATTCCGACACGATGGAGACGGTGGGCCACCCCAGTGGCAAGGTCGCCGCCTCCCTTCACGACCACCGTCAACGTTCCCAGCAGTCCAGTCGGCTCTTCCGTACCAACTTCAATGATTCGCGTCATACCTTTACTCCAGATAGCTTGCGCGCAGAGGGTTGCCTTGCTCACTCAGCGGCCGTCCGGTCCCGCCACGGCGTATCATCAGTATCTCGGCCATGATGCTCAGAGCGATTTCGTCGAGTGTGGCAGCCCCGATATCCAATCCAATGGGCGCGTGTACCCTGACAAGGGACTCCTCAGGAATCCCTTCCCCAAGAAGATGCTCGAAGATAGCCGCCACCTTGCGCCGGCTTCCGACAAGACCTATGTAGGCCGCAGGGGTGCTCACAACCTGACGCAATACAACCTCGTCATGTTCATGGCCTCGCGTGGCGATCACCACATAGCAGTGCTCGGTTATGTCAATGTCACGAACCAACTCCTCTAGCTCAACAACCTCAACTCGCCCTACGGTTGGAAACCGCTCCCTGGTGGCATAATCCCTGCGGTCGTCACCCACCACGACACGGAAGCCGAGAAGTGTCCCCAGTTTCGCCAACGACTGACTGATATGCCCCGCACCAGCAATGAGCAACGTGGGCTTGGGCATGACAATCTCGATGAAGACCTTCACCTCTCCACCGCATAGACCAAGATCACCATCACGCCCCATCAATGAGTAGTCTACGAGACGCGACTCGCCCTCTGACAGAAATGCCAGTGCGTCTGAGATAGCTCTGGCCTCCATAGCACCACCTCCGATACTGCCGACTGTGGAACCATCAGAATAGGCCAGCATCTTGGCGCCAGCCTCTCGGGGAGTTGAGCCTTTCGTCTCCACCAAGGTTACTAGTGCCACGGGCTCTCCACTTCGTGTAGTGTCAAGAAGCGCCCGATATACCTCTTCCATGTTACCAACCCCTTGAGCTTTGGACGCCCATAGACAGTCGCTTAGCAACGCACATTATACCACTGCCAAACAGAATTCACCAACAACAGACAATTTGATAAACAGCTCGGTGAACGAATAGCACCGGCTGAAACTGATAGGTCTCTTCGACCATGCTCAGGGCAGGCCCCATCAGGGACTGGTCTGTGCATCGAGATTCAGTGCCCGCGGGCACTTTTCAAATTCAGACAGGGCTTTCAATCCCTGGCTTATCTCCAATTGTCTATTCACTCAATCTGTGATAGAATGGAACCACTCTAGAGCAACATAAACTGGTGAATCCTTCTCAATAGAATGATGAGATAAGATCAAGCAACGTGCCCCGAGAACAAGCCCACAGGCACTGAGGAGTCCCAATCGCAATGACAGCATGGCACACGTTCACAACCAGTGAAGTAGTGACACGTTTAAGGACGGATCGCGACCAGGGATTGAGCGACCAAGAGGTAGCTTCACGCCTGGAAGAATACGGTCCCAATCAACTGGAGGAGACTGAGGGACGTCATCCTCTGAGCATTCTGGCTGCCCAGTTCACCGAGGTAATGGTAATCATCCTCATTATCGCTGCGGTGGTTTCATACTTCATCGGCGATCTCAAGGACACGGTGGCCATACTAATAATCGTCATCCTGAACGCGATTCTGGGGTTCAGCCAGGAATACCGCGCTGAGCGAGCCATGGCTGCCTTGAAGAAACTCGTTCTACCAATAGTCAAGGTACGGCGAAATGGAGAGGTACAAGAGGTATCGGCCACCAACCTTGTGCCTGGCGATTTCGTCCTGCTGGAAACCGGTGGCCGCGTGCCGGCTGATATGCGCCTGTTGGAAGCAAGCAACCTGCGGGTAGACGAATCAACTCTGACGGGTGAATCGGTACCGGTGGAGAAAATCGAGTCGCCTCTGGGCAAAGGCAATCTACCGATAGCGGACCAACGCAACATGGTTTTCATGGGCACAGCGGTCACTTATGGGCGAGGATCTGGTGTGGTGGTAGAGACAGGGATGCGCTCTCAGTTGGGCCTAATCGCCCACATGCTACAAAGCGTGGAGCGCGAGCAGACCCCCTTGCAGCGACGCATGGCCCAGTTGGGCAAAGGGTTGGCCGTAGCCGCTCTGATCTTGGTGGCCATGGTTTTCGCTGTTGGCTTGTGGCGCGGCCAAGAGCCAGAGTTGATGTTCCTGACGGCCATCAGTCTAGCGGTAGCCGCCGTGCCGGAAGGCCTACCGGCCGTGGTAACCATCGCGTTGGCTCTGGGCGCCCAGCGCATGGCACGCCGCAATGCGCTGATTCGCAAGCTGCCCGCGGTGGAGACCCTCGGCTCAGTGACCACCATCTGTTCCGATAAAACCGGCACGCTTACCGAGAACCGCATGACAGTTACCATCCTCGATGTGGCAGGGCGAACGGTAGATCTGGTAGCGCAGATGCACGAGAAGATGCCCTCACTGGCCTATGATGAGGAACCGTTGGTAATGACTGATACGGCGATACCCGTGGATGCATCAACTCAGCCAACCCTGGCTCTGCTCCTGGTCGGAGGTTCTCTCTGCAATGATGCCACCCTGGAAGCACACTTTCCGGATGCGGCCTCAACCAAAGTCTCTGAGCAAGGCGGTTTTCATGCCGTGGGCGACCCCACGGAAGGAGCGATAGTAGTCGCCGCGGCGCGCATGGGACTCTGGAAAGCCAAGCTAGAAAAGACCATGCCCCGTATCGCTGAAGTGCCGTTCTCCTCGGAACGCAAGCGGATGACCACTGTCCATCAGGTAGGAAAGGTACTGGCTGCGGAGAGCAGTCAATCAGAGGATGAATCGCTTCTACTGACCTATCTGCCGGTACTTTCCTCTACTCCGTACATCGCCTTCACCAAGGGAGCCGTGGATTGCCTGCTAGAGGTGAGCAACAGCGTCTGGGTTGACGATCACACTGAACCATTGGATGACAACTGGAGCCAACGTATCCAGGCGGCCAACGATCAATTGGCAGAAAAAGGAATTCGCGTACTAGGCGTAGGGTTTCGCTCGCTAGAAGCATTGCCGGAATCGGTCAGCGAGGAAGAACTGGAGCGAGGACTGGTTTTCGTCGGGATGGTCGGCATGATAGATCCTCCTCGATCTGAGGTCAAAACGGCCATCGCTGCCTGTCGGACGGCCGGCATACGCCCCATAATGATCACGGGCGACCATCCTCTGACCGCGTTGCACATCGCAGAGCAACTAGGTATAACGGATGGATCACAACCTGCCGTAACCGGACAAGAACTCACAGCCATGTCAATGGAAGACCTGAAGAACATAGTTGAGGATGTGGCAGTCTACGCTCGCGTCTCGCCGGAGCATAAGCTCAAGATCGTTCAAGCTTTGCAGGACAAAGGACACATTACGGCCATGACCGGTGACGGAGTCAACGATGCCCCTGCTCTTAAAAGAGCTGACATTGGCGTCGCCATGGGCATCACCGGAACGGACGTCAGCAAAGAGGCCGCCGATATGATCCTGGCGGATGACAACTTCGCCACTATCGTCACAGCCGTGGAAGAAGGCCGTACGATCTACGACAACATCCGCAAGTTCATCAAATACACCTTGTCCAGCAATGTAGGCGAGATCGTGGTAATGCTTCTGGCTCCCTTGATCGGCCTGCCCGTACCGCTGCTGCCCCTGCA